>JAMFSL010000155.1 GCA_026225275.1 Puia dinghuensis | reverse complement strand
CGGATACTTCGACCTCGCGGCGGTACGGCGGTACAGGTCTGGGACTTACGATAGCGAGGAATCTCGCGGAGATCATGGAGGGCTCGCTGGAAGTAGAGAGCGAGCCGGGAAAGGGCAGTTCATTTACACTAAAGCTGACATTGGAGATCGTTGACGGGATACCGTCAGTTCCGATCGTAGACGACAATATTGCGATCTTCGAAACAGCCAGGGACGTTATGCCCGAGATGCCGGTCCAACCGGAGATCCATCAGGTGTCAGCGCTCAAGGCCACCATTCTTGTAGCAGAGGATGACCCTGTGAATATGTTGCTGATCTCCGAGGTGCTAACCAAAATGGGATTTCCGGTAATCAAAGCAACAGATGGCAAGCAGGTGCTGAACCTTCTGGACAATCACCAGCCGGCCATGATCCTAATGGATGTGAACATGCCGGAGATGGACGGCCTCGAGGCTACGCAGATCATCCGGACGTTGCCGCGACCGTTAGGCGATATCCCAATCGTGGCATTGACGGCAGGGGTGTTGAAAAGAGACCGCGACCGTTGCTTTGAAGCAGGGATGAATAGTTTCATCGCCAAGCCGTTCCGGTTGGAAGAATTAGAGGAAGTGCTGGCTGATTTTATTTTGCAGCGGGTCCCATTGTCACCAGATACCTCAAAATAGACGCTTGCTGCTTAGCGTCAATTATCTCCTTCCCCTCCTTCTTATTCAGCCTGGCAATCATCTTGGGCACGATCCGATCCCATTTTGGTTCGCTCTTCGAGCGCGGGTTCTTCAACCGGTGGCACCGGCTGCATGTCGATTCATACAAGGCCTTGTCCGCATTCAAATCTGCCAGACTATACCCCGGATACTTACCCGATACTCTGTCCACATCTGATTGAGCGGGTGCCATCAACTTCACGCTGCAGGCAGCAAAAAGAGTAATGATCAAAAAAACAGATACGATCCTCATGGCTTTCAGTTTGGAAAAGCAAACGGCCCGACTGGAAAGAGGGTTGCCTAGGGATATACTGTCGCTGACTTCGAAGTTACGGTCGTATGCGCGCTGAAATAGCCAAAAGCTCCATTGTTGATATTGGAACTGGGGTTAGCCGGCGATGCGGTCGTATTGAACAGCCCGGCCCCGGACGACACTGATAATTCATAAAAATAGTTATAGACGTTGGCGTCAATACCGTTCATTTCAACTTGCACCTGATCGCCCACCTGAAGATAAGCGCTGTCCAAAAAAAGTTTGTTGTTGATATATCTGCCATCTGACAGGCGGTCATCAAAAACGAAAATGTCCCTGGTGAACGGGACGCCGTTGATATACAGCAGGAACTGGTAATAGTTTTTGATGCCCGCCGGATCCTGGAAATTGGCAATAGGGGTTATCTGATTAGTCTTCAGCAGGCTCCTGGTTTGAAAAGTGATGGAATCGAGCGCGATAGGCTGCGGCATGGTAGAGACTGCCGTAAATGTCGTGTCCCGGGCCAGCACTGTTAATGTATAGGTATTGCCCGGCTTGCCCTGAAGGATATGGGTAATATATACGCCGGGCGATGTTTCCGTGAGGCTATCCGTTACCTGCCCGTCGCTGATGCTGACGAAGGCGCCCGACACGGCAGGAAAGCTGTTGTCAGCATAGAATGGAACGGATTGGTTGATCGTCACCGTATACGGGCCAGCCGAATCGGTCACTTCTCCTTCGATAACGATCTGGGGCGGAATGCTGTTGAGTTTAAGCGTGATCGTTTTGTGGCAGGAATAGCTGCACAATGCTATAAAGAAGAATATAACAATATGGTATTTCATGTGTTTGTGTTCAAAGGGTTAAAAGAAAAAGTTATAGGTGACAGAAGGCACCCAGCGGAATAAGGCGTATTGAACGGCCTGCGTCTTAGCGGCGTCACCGGGGTCCTGTTGAAAGCTGATACTATACGGATTTTCCCTTCCATAGGCATTATAAAGAGAGAAGTTCCAGTTGCTGTCAAATTTTTTGGTCTTCTTTCCCTGCAAAGTGGCCCCGAGATCGAGCCGGTTGTAGGAAGGCTCCCGGTATCCATTGCGATTCGTGTAGATGAATTCCGGCTGCCCGTAAATTTCGTATTTG
>JAMFSL010000154.1 GCA_026225275.1 Puia dinghuensis | reverse complement strand
GCCGCCGCCAAATACCATCACCAGACTTGAAATGATCTTTACAAGGATCACTTTTATACTTAACAGGCGTTTTACCAGAAAGGAAGAACGAGGCGAACTCAGTTCGATGGCGGCCATCACCTGTGGGATACCGCTTCCGCGGGCGTAGGGAGAGAATCTTTTGACTACCCACCACGAAAGCACGAAACAACATGGGGTGATCAGAAAAAAAAGATAGGCGTAATTGTGGTATATGTAGGCTGTGCAGTGCTCGGCGAGGGCAAACAACCGAGTGTATACTACGGCAATTAGGCCTGTGATAACGGAACCTATTAAAAAGGGTAAGGCTTGTAAGAGATTTTGCTTTACTTTTTCACTGCCAATCTTTTCAAATAAAGTCCTTCCGAGAAATATGGCTCTTTTGAACATTTTGAACATATGTTTAAGTATACCACTCGCACGATTAGGATATGGTACTATTTGCCCGGCGAAATTAGGCATTTGTTCTTTGCTGGGCCCTAAAACGCCATTAGAATGCAATTAGAATAAGTACATTATGTAAGTGGCATTGGTAACCTTAAGGGTGCAATAGCTTGGGGTCGACCATATCCTTAAGCTTGCGGATCCGCCCGTCCATGGTGATGTACTCACCCTCATGCATGTGTTTGGTCCGACCGCTTGAAACATTGATGGTTCCGTGCGGATGAATGGTGGTTCCATTGACCAGGTATACATTTCGAGTCACTAACTTTGTCTTGTTATGCATAACCTCTATCATTTTGCCGTGTTTCATCAGGATATATACCCAGGGGTCACTGTCCTCTTTGAGATTACCTTGTTGTGCAAATCCGGGAAAAGCGATGGCGCATAGGGCCATAAT
Source organism: Puia dinghuensis (assembly GCA_026225275.1). Taxonomy (GTDB): domain Bacteria; phylum Bacteroidota; class Bacteroidia; order Chitinophagales; family Chitinophagaceae; genus Puia; species Puia dinghuensis_B. The sequence continues at coordinate 79,969 of JAMFSL010000154.1, read as the reverse complement.
ACCTAGTAAGCGTTTCATAACGACGTGTTTTTAAATTGAATCTTTATATACGCACCTATTCAAAACACTTGCCTGGCAATTGAAAGCAGTTTAAAACACGTGCTTCTCGAAGAACTTGCTGCGAAAGAAAAATGGCAATGCGATCGCGCTGATCCCCAATATGAGCACGATACCGAGCAACAGCCCCTTAGATTCGGCATTAACCGTGGCATCGGAGAATCGGTGGCCGATTTCTGTTTTCCAGGCCAGAAAAACGGTAAAGAGAATAGCCACAATGATATAGACATAGTCTTTGTTGCCGAACAGTTTGCTAAAGACGAAATAAACCATGCCAGTTAGCAACAAAAGCAGATTAACGGCGAATATCAGTGAAGAGACATTGATGAGCATCGACGGTGCGTAGCCGGTAAGGTTCCGATAGCCGATATTATAGGTCAGGCAGATAAGCGTGTCGATGATGCCGACGAATAAGCCGGTGAGCATCGCATGGGTGAATCTATTTTCATGATCATTTTGCATAAAAGCTATTTTAATCTGTTAAGGTAGCTCTATCAACTTAACACGGGATTAGAAGCAGATTAGAAAAAGATTAGAAAAAATCCACATCTCGTGGCATGATTATTTCTGGACGTTTATTTTCACTCCCTTCAATCTTCTTAACATGAGCCAGCAAGTACGCGATTTTCAGATCAACCGAATCTGTGAATGGGGCATTATAAGGATTTATGGTTTTCCCGGCGATCGTATCAATGGGCTGATGGGCGCGCTGAACCGGACGGCTTGCGGTCGATTGCTAAAAAAGAAAGAGCTAACGGGCACCCAGACGTTCTTATCGACGAGAAAATAAATACGGGTCCATGCACGAATTATATAAGATACTGCTGGGCTTTCTGGGCATGGTTTGGGACATTTATTGGGGCCTGGCCTTCGGATTTATATTATCATCCCTCGTGAGGGCCTTTGTTCCCACTAGCACGATCTCGTCGAAGCTGGGCAGGAATACGGCAGGGGCCGTCGGCCTGTCTTCTTTCTTCGGTGCTATTTCCTCTTCCTGTTCTTATGCGGCGGCATCCATGGCACGAACCTTATTGCTAAAAGGCTGAACCTGGTCGAATGCAGTTGTATTCATGGTAGCCAGTACCAACCTGGTCTTTGAGATCTTTATTGTGATCGTCACGTTGCTGGGCTGGGCGTTTTTTGGTGGAGAGCTCGCGGGAGGCGTAATCTTCATCGTGATCTCGGCATTGGTAATCGCTTATGTCTATCCTTCCAAAGTTAAACAGGAGGCAATTGATAGGGCTTCTGCAGAGGAAAACGGTGACACTCACGACAAGCACGAACATCATTCGAAGCAGCACGATCATGGTGCAATGCAAAGTGAGGACGGCTACCTTGGGGGATCAAAAGATACCTTTCGGGCAAAGCTGTCGGCCGCAGCAGGCTATTTTTATATGGACGTGATGATGGTGGGCAAGGATATTCTGATTGGCGTGGCCATCGCATCGGTTTTGATGGTAGTCATCCCGGCCCCCTTTTGGAAAGCACTTTTTCTCTCTGACAACGGGCATGTGCCGCACCTGGCCGTACTGGCCTGGAACGCTTTGGTCGGGATATTAATAGCTATTTTGGCCTTTGTCTGTTCTGTTGGAAATATCGTGATGGCGGCTGTTTTGTGGCAAGGGGGTATATCGTTTGGCGGTGTCATCGCCTTTATCCTGGCAGATCTGGTGACGGTGCCGATGTTGATGGTATATCGGAAATATTATGGGCTGCGAACGATGTGGTACCTGCTGATCACGTTGACGGGCTGTATTTTCGCCACCGCGCTGCTGGTAGAGCTAGGTTTCGGCGCACTCCACTGGATACCTAAGTCGCCGGGGGGACAAATGCGGAATATGAGTAATGCCATCGTTTGGAACTGGCAAGCGTGGCTGAATATGATCTTTATCCCGCTTTCGGTGTTTTATTTCTTGCGGGGGAAGAGGAGTATGAAATAATCACGTTCTTTAAGATACGTCTATTGCAAAGATTTTATTTTCCCGATGCTTCGCTTCCTGCCAGTAAAAGGTGAAGCTGACCCTCGCACCTATTCGCAGCCCAGCTGCGGTTAACAGCGGAGCTTTAGTACTCCTGTCACAGGCAGTCGATCAATTGTCTGAAGTCCAATGGATGACTCAAGGTCTATGATTTCTAATAGAATTCTAATCCATTTCTAATGTGGCTCTAAGAACGTCCTTTTATATTTAGCCAGTCTTTGTTCACTGTAGCCAAGGATTGTCCGTCGTTAGAGTTGGAATTTTGTTTGTCGATTGCTAAAAAATGCCAAAATGAAACAGCTTAATTTATGCCTATTGCTAGTAGGTTTCAATCTTGTAAGCATATTGTCCTTGGGGCAGTCGAGACCTACCCCGGTTGAAGTGACAAATACCTTCAATAAAATGTTTCCTAATGCTTCTGATTTACAATGGAAAGATAAAATAATCAATTTCTCAGCCTTTTTCAATATTAAAGGCTCAAAGTGCGAAGCGAAGTTTACTCCTGCAGGCAGCTGGATAAGCACGGAGGAAGTTATTCAGTGGGACAGCCTGCCGCGCCTGGTAACTGACAGCCTGAAATCCTGTAAATACGGCGACTGGAAGGGCACGTCCGCTTATATTTTGCAAGAATCAAACGGGACTACCCAATATCATGTTGTGGTAACAAAGAGTGATATGGGCCGAAAAATTCTTTTCTTTAACGCTAGCGGGCAGCTATTGGCTGATCATTAATACTCAGTTGAACTGTCAACTGAAATCGGGCCCGGTCGCTTCCGCACAGCGGGGTGTATAGTTAGATCTAACAAATATCCCACTTTTTTTGTCCTATTTTTACTTCCTATGCAACTATATAACGCCCTGGCGGTTATTACTGTCCTGGCGGCCGTGTCTGGCTATATCAATTACCGCTTTATTAAATTGCCTGACATCATCGGCGTGATGATCATTTCATTGGTTGCCTCCCTGGCCATCTTTGGCATCGGCCTCGTTCAACCCGGAATCTTTCGGGAAGCTACTATATTCATTCGGAGCATCGACTTTCATACCATTCTTATCAAGATCATGCTGAGTTTCCTTCTATTTGCCGGCGCTATTCACGTCAAGGCAGCAAAATTAAAGCAGGAAAGCGTTTCTATCTTAACCTTCTCCACTCTTAGCGTTATTATTTCAACTGCTATCGTTGGAAGCCTGTTGTATTTCTTATGTCATATTTTCCAACAGTCCATTGCCTTTATTTATTGCCTTTTATTCGGCGCCCTCATTTCCCCTACCGATCCCATTGCCGTCCTCGGCATACTCAGACATGCGAAGCTTCCGGCCACCCTGGAAGTCAAAATAACAGGAGAATCCCTATTTAACGACGGCGTAGGTATCGTTGTCTTCGTCTGCCTTTATCAAGTTGCCGAAGCGGGTATCGGTCAACTTTCAGTGACTAATGTCATTTTCCTCTTCCTAAGACAGGCCGGCGGTGGTCTCCTCCTTGGTGCAGCTCTCGGTTATGCCGGATTCCTTCTCCTCAAGACCATCGACTACTACCAGGTGGAAGTCATGATCACTCTAGCTATCGTGATGGGCGGCTACCTGCTAGCCGATAAACTCGATGTTAGCGGTCCTCTTGCCATGGTTGTCGCGGGCATAATCACCGGCAACAAGACTCGCGATACCGCCATGAGTGACATCTCGCGCGAATATATAGAGAAGTTCTGGAGTTTAGTTGACAACTTGCTGAATGCGATTCTTTTCCTTCTGATCGGCTTGGAAATGCTTGTCATTCCCTTTCACCCTACTTTATTCTGGCTTGGTCTTGCTTCAATACCTATCGTACTTCTGGCCCGCTATATATCTGTGGCTCTCCCAATCGGCCTTTTGAAATACAAGACGTGTTTCGAAAAGAATGCCATTGGCATCCTTACCTGGGGCGGACTCCGAGGAGGACTCTCCGTGGCCTTGGCTCTTTCGGTCCCGTCAGAAATGTCCGGCAACCTTTTCATCGTGATCACCTACCTGGTCGTACTGTTCTCGATTATCGTGCAGGGACTTACCATTGGTAAATTTGCCAAAAGGATCAAAGTATAGCAGAATACATTTTTAAGGATCATTGCTCTTTCAATTACAATTTCTCGTGATCCAAACTATCTTTACTGGATTCCTTTTTAATTCATCCCTAATTTATCCAACAGGCCTGCGAATAAGCCACGGGTGTTACGGGGGCTTCGTATTTCCTCTATTCTACCATCTTTAATAGTAATTTCTAATTCCGAGATCAGCCCATTTACCCGCCTGTTAGTGGCAGGGATTTCTTGCCGGCCTCTTATCAAAGACGGCATCGTCTGGGTATTGGTACCCGATATTTTTACTTTTGCGGTTATGACGGAACCATCTGTACTTATCTCCTGAACATTAATTTTTAGATCGGGAATGCCTTCCAACAGAGAACGATAAGCAGAAATATACATCGGTCTGTTGACTTCCTTTCCCAGCAGTGTTCCTCTGAAATGATCAGCAAACAATATATTAGCTCTTTCAAATTTGCCTGCCTGCATATCATAGAACACCTCGTTGATTAAATTACTTATGGTCATGATGAATCCTCCTTTTTTTTAAACATTGCAAGATCAGCTATATTTTGAAAAAGAAAATGCTCGCAATACTAATCCCGAACGTTCACCTTAAATTTACGCGAGTTGTTGATAAAAATCGATGGGCCAATAGTCGTTATAATAAAACATTAACGACTGAATTAGAATAAGGTTAGGTAAGTGTGTTGAGATCAGTTTCGGCTGCACCTTAAAATATTCGACTTAGCAGATTATGAGCCGGCAGTAGCAGTTTTCAATTCTCGGATAGCAAATAATGAAAGGAGTGCGCGGAAAATCCTTTACATTTTTTGTCGGTGATGTATAATTTTGGGGTTGACGGGCGGCTAAATATTTCCGACTTTTCGATGGTCATAAATGTCGTATGAGCTCCTGGAGACAATATTTTACAACCGGTTTCTTGAGTTAATATCCGAATAAAAAGCCTATTCACTACTGCGCGCGAATATATTGCCGGACGTTTAACAAGAATAATCGTCCCAGATCCTACTTTATGAACGGTTCGCATTATCGCCGACCGCCAGGAAAGGCCTGCCTTTAGGTGTATCCTCACAGCAACACCTGGGCTGCCTACTTCAATGAAATTTTTCCAATACATCAAATTTAGCAGCGCCTTCAAATACGAATCCAGGTTGTTATTAAGGATTCGTTCAAATGCAGAAGCTGGCCGAAAAAAGAAAAAAGGATTACCCGGGTATATCGAGGAGACGAGATGAATGGTTGTTTGCGAAGACTTTGCCAATTTTGTTGCCTCTGCCACAGCCTTTTGAGTATCAAAATCACGTGCGATCGGTATCAGAATATTGTCGTTAGAGGCATTCATGGCTCTATGAATTTATTGAAGAAGACCCTAAATGTAATCAAGCATTCTTAGAAGGTTATTAGAACGGGATTAGAATATCGTTAACGCCGACAGGTACGCGGTCATCGTCTGATAGAAATTGCGATATCTTTGTGTAAGAATGCTAACATTTAAATTTAAAGACAAATTAAACCTGGTGGCCTTGAAAGCCATTGCCGCCCCTTTACCGCGGTAATTAAACTAACTCTCTTCTAAAGGCAGCAGGCGTACTGCCAACCTTTGCTTTAAAGATGCGGTTAAATGCAGCTTCGGATTGATAGCCTACCTTCAATGCTATTTCACTGATATTATCTTTATTGATGACCAGTATCTCTTTAGCTTTCCTAATCCGCCAGTTGGTCAGATAAACTGCAGGCGTTTCGCCAACCAACCTTTTAAACCGGTTAAAGAAAACAGACCTTGACATACCTACGCTTTTGGCGAGGGCATCAATTGTCCAGGCGTTTCCCGGTGAATCCTGTATTAGTGAGAGTGCCTTGCCGATGCGGGTATCTATTAAGGCGGATAGAAACCCGGTTTGCGGAACCACCTGTTCCAGGTAAGCCCTGATGATATTGATGAACAATACTTCTGCCAGGCCCCGCAGTATTATCTTGCTTCCCGGTCTTTCATTATTTAGTTCTGCCAGGATTAACTGCGCACAATGCTGCAGCAATAGCTGATATTCCGTTTCAAATTGCGCAATGTGAATGACTTGAGGTAAGTCTTTCAAAAAAGGATGGATAGGCTGATCATCAAATTGAAAATGTCCGCCGGTGATGGTGGTTTGTTCTCCATCACTGCTAAAAATACGAATGCCTGTATCCCGCGCCTTTACATATTCAGTTGCCGGTATCCGGCGGCTTGTTGATTTGTCTGCTATCCAATGAGAGGAGCCATGTGGAATAAATACTAAATCCCCTTCCTTCATTTCAATAGTTTGTCCATCCTGTAAACCAAGAATACAGCTTCCTTTAATAAGTCTCCAATATTGTGAGTTATCGTCCTGTGCGATGTCCAACCCCCAGGGTGCGCAAACATCAAGTTTCTTGTAAACTACACTTTCAAGCTTTGTCGCTTCTAAAATTGTGCTTAATGCGTCCATGTTAATATTGATACGAAAAAGCAAATATATGAGACTCTAGAACACTCATAGTATTAACATCCCCATTATTTTTGTGCACACTAAATGATAATTATTTATGCCCGCAAATTCAAACACAATTATCGCCGCTGATTACCATCCCCGCAAGCGGATCAAGGTACTGGATTCAGAGATCAGTTATGTGGATACGGGGGATGGTGACCCGATCATCCTGCTGCACGGAAACCCTACATCGTCCTACTTGTGGCGCAATGTTATCCCACACCTGGCAGGGCTTGGGAGAGTATTGGCGCCGGATTTGGTCGGCTTCGGCGCTTCAGCAAAGTCTCCGGGGCGGTCCTATAGGTTCATCGACCAGGTTCACTATCTCGACGCCTGGTTCGACGAACTGAATCTGACGCGAAATGTCACCCTGGTGCTGCATGATTGGGGATCTGCGTTGGGTTTTCACCGGGCGGCGCGATTTCCATCTCAAATCAGGGCGATCGCCTATATGGAAGCCATCGTGATGGTGAGGACCTGGGCCGATTTTGGTCCTGCGGCAGCGGTATTCAAAGGGCTGCGAACGGAGAAAGGCGAGAAGATGGTACTCGACGACAACTTTTTTGTAGAACAGCGGTTGCCTGCCGGAGTGGTCCGTACCCTGCGCGATGAGGAAATGGCAGTCTACCGCGCGCCCTTCAGGGAGCGTGAAGACCGCCTACCCACGCTACTCTTTCCGCGTGAGATCCCTGTAGAAGGTGAGCCGGCCGACGTTTCGGCCATTGTCGATTCCTACGGCGCGTGGCTGGCCCAATCGCATGTGCCTAAACTGTTGATCGTAGCGGAGGTTGGTGTCCTCAATGGTCGCGGACTCGATTTCGCCCGGACCTGGCCGAACCAACGCGAACTCATAGTTAAGGCGCGGCATTATATGCAGGAAGACGTTCCGGATGAAATTGGTCTAGCCGTTGCAAACCTCGTCAGGTCGCTCTGAAAAGCATATTAGCCAAAAATTACTGAGAAGGCCTTCTCCCATTTAGTTACTGTGGACCGTGGGTTGCTTATAAAAGACGGCTTTTGAAATAATTGGTCTACCGATCTTAGAAGAGATTGCTTGATTGATTCTACTATGGGCATATTTGGGGGCGGCTATTGAGCTACCCGCCAAGCTACCTGTGGCAATTTACTAATGTAGGCAATCTGATCCTTGGGTCTATGTCTTTGAAAGTTTCCAGAACATATTTTGTCGTTGTATGGCCCAATAGGAGCGCTATAGTGGCGGGATCTACCCCAGCATCTTTCAGTAATATGGAAAAAGTAAGGTGGGCGCTATGCCAAGTTATATGCTTTTCGGCAAGATCTTCAAGCTCGTTAGCCGCAGAACGCCGAACGTGTTGTTACTTTTCATATCCTTATTTTTTGCGTTATCAATGGTTCTTCGCGAGGTTTTGACACCGAGAAGTGACTCAAATGGGCGATGGGCGCGGCTTTCGGGCAAACCGGTGAACACAAAGGTATGTTCACGATCCAGTTCACCGTTTTGTTCGCATACCAATTGATATGAATTGCAATAAAATGATATGAAATTTTAGAAAAAAGCCCGTAAACACTGGGTTTTACGGGCTTCGTGTCTTCTTTAACCTTAGACTTAAGTCGGGACGACAAGATTCGAAAACTCCTTGTAAATATTTGAATATCAGCAATTTTGAAAGATTAGAAGACTTTCAACTCACCGGTGAACTCACTAACTGACAATCATGTAAAGAGCTTATATCGAAGTTAGTCAAACTCTTGCAAATTGGTGGAACTTGAGTCCAATAAAAATCGCAGGTGGAAAGGACACCAGTCCAAAAGACTATAATCGTGGGATGCAACTTCAAACCTCACTTTCTGTTTTATTGTACGCAGGCTTTTAAACGCATATAGTTAACACCGGTAGCTGACCTATTACAATCAATTATCAATATGCGAAGTTACATAATGCGCTAATGCTTTGTATCCTTCTAACGTTAAAGGCTTTGTTTCAAAATGATCACAGCCCATTTTCAGGCACCATTTCTCATCTTCTTTATTAGGGGATGCAGTTAAAATAACGACTGGAATTGAATCGAAATGGACGTTTGCCTTTAATTCTCGCAATGTCTCATACCCGTTTTTTACTGGCATGTTGAGATCAAGCAGTATAAGATCTGGACAGTCATTCAGATGGGACTTTAGGTAGTCGTAAAGTTCCTGACCATTTCCAAATTCTGTGAATCGGCCCTGAAAGCCAAATTTTCTTAGCGCGTCAATAATGAACTCCCTATCGTCCGAGTCGTCATCCGTTATAAATAAAAGGGATCCTTTTTTTATGGCCATGAGAAGGATTATATTTGGCAAATTACAAAAGTCAAGCCAACGGTCATATTTACTTATGTTTTATATGTAAAATGCCAACTATCTGATCAATTGAAGGGCTTGTACTTAAACTTAAAGATATGAAATCATCTATTCTGAGCAGAAATAACGTGAAAATATCCGGGGAGGGAGCGCAAACTATGATGTTTGCGCATGGGTTCGGATGCGATCAGAATATGTGGCGTTTTATTACGCCTGCTTTTCAAAAGGACTACCAGCTCGTGCTTTTTGATTATGTCGGAGCTGGCAAATCCGATATTACTGCCTACGTGGACAGCAGGTATAACAATTTGAACGGATACGCCGATGATGTGTTGGAGATTTGTGAGGCGTTGGCGTTGAAGGATATTATTTTTGTAGGTCATTCAGTTAGCAGTATGATCGGATTATTAGCCGCTGTAAGGAGGCCGGAAATTTTCTCCAAGCTGATATTTATCGGTCCATCGGCGAGATATATTAATGACGATCTTGGATATATCGGTGGTTTTGAACGAAAAGATATAGAGGGATTGCTCGATACGATGGATAAAAATTATGTGGGCTGGGCTAATTTCCTTGCTCCTGCCATTATGAAAAATCCGGAGCGTCCGGAGTTGGGGCAGGAATTGACGGAGAGCTTTTGTTCCACAGATCCAAAGATTGCGAGGAAATTTGCAGAGGTTACCTTTTTATCTGATAATAGGGAAGACTTGAACAGGCTAAAAGTGCCTTCATTAATAATGCAATGTTCGGACGACCTTATAGCTCCGATGGAAGTAGGGGATTACTTATTGGACCACATTCCCATGAGTACGTTAAAAGTTATGAAGGCTACAGGCCATTGTCCGCATATGAGTTGTCCCGAAGAAACAATAGATATTATAAAATCCTATCTGCGCAATAACCTTTAAAAACTGTAAGGGCTATGAGCGAAATGGGCATCGACGATTTAGATTTCGCGCCATGCGGATATTTGTCATTTAGGGATGATGGAGTTATTTCGGTGATAAATCAAACTCTTATCGAATGGTTAGGTTATTCGGACAAAGATGAATTGAGGGGTAAGAGCGTTGAGACAATATTTCCCATCGCAGGACGGATTTTTTATCAAACCCATTTTTATCCTCTTTTGAAGTTACACGAGAAAGCAGAGGAAATTTTCTTTACGCTAAAAGGAAAGGACAAGCAGGAATTGCCTGTTATTTGCAATGCCCGTAGGAAAATGGCAAAAGATATCGTTCTTAACCATTGCATTTTTGTTCCGGCCGTACTACGTGGTAAATATGAGCAGGAATTACTTACGGCCAGACGCGTAGCGGAAGATGCCCTTTCAAAGAACAACGAATTGGTGGCGACTAAAGTCAGACTTGAAAAACATAGTTTTGACCTTGATCGAAGACTAGGCGAATTGAAGCAAATGAATGAGGATTTGGTACAATTCGGTAAGGTTGTCTCGCACGACCTGCAAGAGCCCATTCGGAAGATAGCGCTATTTGCAGATAAAATTGCCCTTGAAAACAATGCTATTCTTGCAAAGGCTACATTAGAGCAATTACGAAAGATTAACCGGGAGTGCTTTCAATTACGTCAGTTAGCGAGTAACCTGGAACGCTTTATCTCCTTAAATTTGCAATCAGAACTAAAAGGCAAAGTTGACCTCAACCAAATCCTTAAGACGGCATTATCGAAAGCTAAAGAAACGCTGTCAGGCATCGATTTGGGTTTTATGACCGACCCTCTTCCAGAAATTTATGGATATGCCAACCAGTTAGAAATGCTTTTTTTTCAGATTATTTCCAATAGTATTCATTTTCGCGACGACAATAGGGTACTTGAAATTCGAGTGACGCAATCCCTATATAAACAGAACGTTTACCGGCAAATGGACGGCTATTATAAATATGTTGAATTTATAAAGATTACGATTTCGGACAATGGAAAAGGAATTGGCAATAAAAAGGGGAAAGACTTATTTACCATACAAAAAAAGGCCGCGGTGAATTCGTTAGGATTGACCTTTGGATTAGCCTTTTGCAAAAAAGTGGTGGATAATCATCATGGCGTTATTTTCATTGATCCGGGCGAAACCATCGGAACTGTCATTAATATTTCCTTACCAGTTGAGCATTCGTGAAATTTATTTTTAGGAAGGCTGTAAATGTAATGTAGAGCGGCAGGCGCTCTATTGTGATCCGCCGTCCATTTTGACTTCGCCAGTATGTCCTGGATATATTCATCGAGTTCGTCGCCGGCTTTGGGATCTTTTGCCCTTTCTCTCAAATGCTTGTCCCAGTCCAGCAGGGCAGCCTCCGGCGTTGCACCGCAACTAAACACACCTTCCTGCGGATCTGGGCCCAAGATGACGCAAAATGAATTCCCATCTTTAAAGACCATGGGGCGGAATTCCTTTATCAGTGACGGCATTTGCCGGTCTTCGTATTCGACAGCAATGATTTCTAAACCGCGGGTACCCATGGCGGTCTCATCCGCCAGAATATCATAATAGTACCTTCCATATAGATTGCTTTTTCCAAGTTGATACACTCCTTTCAGTTAAACAGTTAAATGATTTTTTTTGTCTGGCCAAGGGCGAGCATGCTGTTGAAGACGGTTGGCAATGCTGAAGGGGAATAGCAAGTATCTGTCGTCAGGATCGATTGTTCTTCCGGTATGGCTAAGATAGGGTAGGGGTTCTTATCCGGCTTTTTCTCTTGACTAACCCTTGGGATGCCGCCGCCTTTTTTACCTGGACCGTACCTTCCCGTAAATGACCATCGATACGCTGTCCTTGCCGACAGGCTCACAAGAATGAGTCTCGGTGCCGGGGGGCAAACATATTGTAAGATGATATTTTTTTTGGCATAACAATGCCGGCGTGCTGCGTACAAAAAATTATGTTGTTCATGCCCGTTTCCGGGCAGAAATTAAGGCGACTATCGATCCTGCGGCCGCGCATAGTCCGGCTCGATACCCCAATGCTGGTTCGGCGTCGGTCCCATCTCGAAAATCAGGCTGCCGCCCGCGACCATGTCCGTCTGACGGAACCGCGCTTCCCGCAGGGGCTTCCCGTTCAAGGTCGCCGACTGGATATACTGATTAGTGTCCGAAACGTTGTGCGCCTCGATGGTAAATGTCCCGGAATTCGCCCCCTTCAGCCAGATCGTTGCTTTCGGAAAGAGAGGACTTCCGATTGCATAATAACCCGACACGGGATCTACTTCACCATATCCCAATACGCTCATCGCATACCAGCCCTCTATGGTGCCATAGTCGTCCATGCCGCAAAGGCCGGCAGGGACAGCCCGGTACAATTCCTTTTGAATCCTCCGGATAATATGTTGCGTCTTCCAGGGTTGTCCCGCATAGTCATACAGGTAAGGGATGTGGCGGTATTGCTCGTTGCCATGACAATATAAGCCGATAAGCCCTGTACAGTCACGCAGTGGCGTGGCGCCGGGAGGGAAAGGCATAGCAAAAAAGGTGTCCAGCCGGGAGATGAAAACCGACCTGCCGCCGAGCAAATTCATCAGCCCGTAGATGTCACCCGCATTGAACCACAGGTAATTCCATGCATTTCCCTCCCGGTAGATGTCCTCCGCATGAAAATCGTAAGGATTCAATGGCAGGATCCAGGACCCGTCCGTACGTCTTGGCGTGAAGAAACCGATGGCGGCATTGAAAAGATGGGTATAATCTTTTGCGCGCGCCGAAAAAAATTGCCGGTCGCTTTCTCTGCCGACGATCCTCGCCAGTTCGGCAAGGGCATAGTCGTCGTAAGAAAGGCCGATGGTACGGTTGACATAATCATTGACTCCCGCGTCCGCAGGAATATAGCCATATTTTCGGTAAGCCGCTCCCGCCGCACCTCCGCCATATAAGGCATCGTTGCGTAATTTCGTATAGGCCTCGGACAGATCCGGATGGCCAAACCCTTTTTTGTAATCGCCGACAACACCGCTTACGGCTCCCGGCCCCCAATAACCGCCGCCCCAGCTGCCATGAAAGACCGTCTTTTGTCCCGATGTGGCTGCCTCCCGCCTTGGCCGGCCATCCCATGAGTACCCATTCTTCCGATAGACTGCCGTGTAGAAATTTACCCGGTCGCTTTCCGAACCGCCATCGACAATGATACGATCCAGTATGCTACTCCAGGCCGTTTCGGCTTGCCGCCTGATGTCATCGAAATCCATTCCCGGTATCTCCGCCGCAAGGTTTTTTTCGGCATCTTCCTCGCTAATGTTGGACGTCCCAACCTTTATCAGCACCTGTTCTTCGGCGACCGTGGTAAAGGTCACATACGCGCCCAGCGGCATACCCGTCGTCAAGAGGCTGCCCGGTGAAACCAGTCCATTTTTCCATGTTCCCGCCTGAGAAAAATCTTTATTGAAGACGGCATAGAAATAGATCCGCGAGTTGCCGACCAGGTGATACACCGTGTCGGTCCCGCTGTCCTGGAACCCACTGATAGTATGTTTATCGATAAAATGCACTGTGGCATTCGTGGCGAAGGGTTGCGAATTCGCCAGGTCGAGCAGGACATTGGCCTGTTGCGATGAGGGGAAATGATAACGCTGAAACCCGCAGTGCTGTGTAGCCGTCAGCTCGACTTTTATTCCATAGGTGGGAAGGAATACGGTGTAATAGCCGGGCGAAGCCTTCTCCTGGGCCGTATCTTTAGCCGAGCGGTAGCCTTTGAACGGATCGGCGCGGGTACCGGGGATCGTTTTTACCATACCGGTGGTCGGCATAAACAATAATTTATTGTCATCATGGTATTCCCCATTCAGGATGGTGAAGCCCATCAGGGTCGCGTCTGTAAACCGGTACCCGGATCCCCGTACATGATAGCGCTCTCCGTCATAGCCGCTTACCGGACCTACGCAAAGATGTCCTGCCGTGTTCGGGACCATGGCCCCCGGATTGACGCAGCCATAATAGAGTTCTTCGCCCGGGGCAGGATTGTTCCCCAGGTATTCCTCGTCCGTCATCGGGGCGGTGCCGATCAGCGGGTTGACATAATCCACCGGTCGCATCCCCGTCCCCGGGCTCGTTTGTCCGCTACCGGTCACGCATAGCATCAACAAGACGGCAAGCCGTAAAGATGTTCGGCTTGCCGTCTGAAACCCCCACGTCTGGAACCCCCAAAAGAGCATCGTCATTTTCCCTCCCGGTAAATGCCTTGTCATGATCATCGATCTCCTCATGATCGGGTCTGCCTTTTTAATTACCGTAACCCGGATTTTGCGCGATAATGCCGTGGCCCTGCAAGATGACAGCTTCCGGGATCGGGAACAACGTATCATAAGGTTGCGCCGCTGCCTTGCCCAATGCCATAGCAGTGGAAATATACGAACCATTCCGCAAAAGATCCTGTCTTCGGAAGCCTTCCGCATAGAGTTCCCGTCCCCGCTCATCCAGGATGGCCTGTCTCATCGTCGTCTGGGTCAGTCCCGACAAATCGCTTACACCCGCCCGCTCTCTTACCGGGTTGATATACTGGTAAGCATTGGCAGGACCTGACTGCTCGTTGATCGCTTCCGCCATCGACAATAACACGTCGGCATACCGGAATATCACCACATCCTGCGAAGTAGCTTCATTATTAGGCGTCAGATTGGTATATTTCAAAGGACAGGCTCCCGGCATCCCGTTTGCCCGGTTCCTGATCACGCCGCTGGTATTCGTATAGCTGGTCAGGATGGTAGACAACCGCTGATCCGCAGGATCATATTTATCGTAAAAAGCCCAGGGCATAAATTCGTTGTCCCAGCCAGAAGCCTCGTTGGCGAGCCCTGGCGCAGACGCATAGTCGGGCGGCAACACCACCTGCGGCCAGAAATTCGGACTGGTCAGATTGGCAGGTGCAGCATAAATAATCTCCGGATTAGCCGACGTATTGAAGATACTCTGATATGCCGTTTGTCCCGCGATCAACGGAGTCGTCACCAGTGAATAAACATCCATATTGATGATCGTCTGTGCCTGTGCCTGCGCCTGCGCCCATTCCTTTTTCTTCATATAGATTTTCAACAATAACATATTGGCGACGCCTTGCGAAACCCTTCCCCAGTTATTTGCATCATTGTTATAGCTAGGCGCCAAGTTCGGCATGGCCGTTGTCAGGTCATTGATCATTTGGTTGACGTACGCCGTGTCGCTCAGCCTCGGCGTCTCAGCCGTATCGCTCAGCGTAGCCTCATTCGTCTTCACGTTTAACGGTCCGTAAAAATCGTACAGCACCCACATCAGCCATGCCCTCAACACCTGCGCCTGTGCAATATATGCCGTTTTGACGTTAGCCGGGACGGCGGAAGAGGCATTGATGGCGCTGATGATATCGGTAGCTTTGGCCACATAGCTGATCTTATAATAATTGGGCTCGTTCGTACCTGACCACGTATCCGGTCCCCAGGTAAAATCGTTCAACGGCCCCGTCACGGGATCCTGGTCAGTATTTTCGATCTCGTCGGTATTGATCATCGAGTGGGACAGATAGGTCCGGGCATCCGCATTGTATAGCGCCGCAAACCAGGTACCTCCCGACGATCCCGGATCGGTACTACCCCAGTTGGAAGTAAAGGGCGTATACAACGTTATTAAGGCAGCATTGGCATCGCCGGCCGATTGATAGAAATTCTGCGGGGTAAGCTCGGACAAGACCTGCGGCTGCAGCGTTTTTTTGCAAGCCAGCACCAACAGCGCACAAATGGCTACCGACAGCAGGAGACTTCCTTTGTTTTTATACTTTTTCATATGTTGAGTTTTAAAAAGTTGCATTTAGACCAAATGTAGTGGACAGTGCCTGGGGATAGGGATTGGGCGTTCCCTGCGAAGCCAGTTCGGCATCAAACCCTTTATAATTGCTGATCAACGCCATGTTTTGCACGGTGCCGTAGAATCGTATCGACTTGATCGCCTTCCTGATCGTCCATGTGTACCCCAACGTAATATTGCTTAGCCGCAGGTAGTTCACATTTTGGGAGAAAAAATTATTATTCCCGCTGGGATTGAGCCCGCCATAGGCATCAGCCGCTATTCCCGGCAACGTACCATTCGGATTGCTGGCCGTCCACACACCCTTGATGGCCGTTATCGTATTCTGTGCGGTGGACGTCGAGATAATCGAGGGGCTAAGGAACCCGGCTAAATTGTTTCCCATGTACATTTTCAGCTTCGCATACATGTAGACAGACAGGTCGAACGCTTTATAGGAAAACCGGTTGGTCATGCCCAGGTTCCAGGCCGGACTGCCGTGTCCCAGCTTGACCACGTCTGCGACGCCTAATTGACCCTTTCCGCTGACGTCTTTGTAGATGATGTTGCCGAGAGTTGCCAACGGCATATAGCTCGGGATTTGGGAGGCGGATTTAATGATGCCAGCCGTCTCCCATCCATAGACTTCATCGGTCCGATCATGTACGCCCTGGTACGGTTGCAGTGGATTGTAGGGATCCCTCGTCAGCCAGCGGTTGACATAATCAGCTATATTAAAGGAAGTTTCCCACCGGAATGATTTAACCTGGATATTTTTAGTGGTGATAGAAAACTCAACCCCCTGACTGCGCTGGGAGCCAATGTTGGTGTTCAAATAGCTCACCGCATTATTGGGAGGCAAAGGCACGGAGTTCAAGAGGTTGATCCTGTCATTCCTGAACAGATCTATCGCACCGGTGATCCTGTTCTTTAAAAACCCGTAGTCAATACCAAAATTCGTGTTCCGGATGGTTTCCCACGTCAGGTTCGGATTGGCCAGCTGCGAGGAAGATACGCTGGGATAATACGTGGCTGCCCCCCCTCTCCCGATCAGGAAACTTCCGCCATTGGTCGAATACAGCTCCAGCGCGTTCAAGCCGGCATCATCACCCACCGTCCCATAGCCTGCCCGTAACTTCAGATCGGAGATGACTTTGGAGTCGGCCAGGAACGCCTCCTGGCTGATCCGCCACGCACCCGACACCCCACCGAAGACCCCATATTTTTTATTGGTTGCAAAGTCGCTCGATCCGTCCCTCCTGGCATTGATCGTCACCATATATTTACCCAGGTAGTCGTAGTTGGCCCGAAAGAATTGCGATACCTTGATTACATCTATCGAATGATAGGACTGAACATAGTTTTGTGCAAGATTGGTGGCCAGGCCAATGTCATTATAGCCTAGCGCATCCGTAAAAAAGCCTACTCCCTGCATGCCCGTGCTTTCATTGAAACTCTTATAATACCCGCCGCCGCCGACCAGGGAGATATGATGATCCCCGAATGCCTGCGAATATGTCGCATACCCCTCCGCACTATAGTTCTGGACGGACTGCGTTGAGAGCTGCGCCATCCCGTCGGGATAAAGGAAATTGTTGGCGGCCGAAGGAAGAAAGAACTGCCGGTTCGAAGAAGTCCTGTCGATGCCCCCTACGAGGTTGACCTTCAGATGATCCAGCACCTTGACTTCCACATTGGGAGCAGCCAGGATCCTGCCCGTCTGCAATTTGTCCTGGATGATCAGGAAAGCTGCCGGGTTCATGATCTGAGAATTCAAAGTCTGGGTAAATCCGCCGGTACTGTCATAGATCTTGACGGCAGGGGAAAAGGCGTATGCCGCCTGCAACGAGTTGTACTTTTCCGCCCCGCCGTCATTGGACCCGGTAGAGGCATTATTGCTGTTGATCTGGCTAAAGGTCAGGTTGACACCCACTTTTACCCAGTCGTTGATCTTCTGCACAATATTGACTCGCCCCACATAACGGACGAAATCAGAATTCTTCATGATGGCCTTATTATCATAATAGTTGAACGACGCAAAGACCTGCGTCCGGTCGCTGCCCCCATTGATGGAAATATTATGCTGATCGACGATCCCGTGCCGCATTAATAATCCCAGCCAGCCCGTGCCTTGTCCGGCCGTATCGATCTGCTCCTGGCTGAAAAGCGGAAAATATCCGGGACCTGTGGTATTCGTGCCATAAGGCGGCAGGCCGTTGTTATACAGATACTGATCATATGCCAGCCTGTTATGCTGGATCTCGAAGTCTGTGGCATTCAGCATATGAAAATAGGGCTTGGGCGTTTCAACTGTATAGCCGCCGGAATATTCCGTGGTCACGGTATTATTGCCTTTTGGATGTTTCGTAGTAATAAGAATGACCCCATTTGCCGCAGCCGACCCATAAATGGCCGTCGCGCTGGCGTCCTTCAGAATTTCTATCGATTCGATGTCTGATGGGTTAATATTTTCTAAAGGATCCCGGTCCACACCGCCGCCAAAGCCTAATTCGTTCGAAGTCCCCCCGCTGCTGATCGACGGCTCCGCCGCCTGGTTATCAAAGAGGGGCACCCCGTCTATCACATACAAAGGATAGTTCTGTCCTCGGATATTGATGTTTAATCCACCGCCGGGCTGTGCGCTCCGGCTGTCTACATTCAAACCCGCCGCCTGCCCTTGCAGCATATTGTTGATCGAAGGCGTAACGTCCTTAGGCAGATCCGCCGTCTTAAGGCTGACTATAGACCCGGTAATTTCCTTTTTTTGCTGCGTACCATAACCGACCACGATGGCCTCATTCAAACTGTTGGCCGCCGCAGTCAGCGATACCTTGATATTCGATCCCGCCCTGACCCTGGATTCGGTCATTTCATAGCCCACAGAGGTGAATACAAGTACATCGCCCGGAGAAGCCAGGATGCTGAAATCACCTTTCTCCCTGGTCTGCGTAGCCCGGTTCTGGCCCTGCACAGTCACCGTCACACCTGCCACAGGGTTGTTTTCTGAATCCAGTACTTTACCGGTGATTGTTTTTTGCTGGGCCCTGAGTGTCAGGGCGGAGAGCACAGTCATGATACCCAATAGGGCGCAAAGCAATCGTCTTTTTTTCATTTTGGCAGTTTTACTTTTGTGGGTCAAATGTAAAATGCGACTTGTCGAATTGTTAATTCGATTGTCCAAAAAATTGATCCGATTGACCTAATATGCGCCTTAGCCCTAAATCCCCCTGTTTTTGTGTTTATTTTATACCGAGCTTTGTGACTTTGATAAAAGCAGTTGCTTTATTTGACAGATGGACGGTGACTAGACTGCCTTTCGTGGCTGTCATATTGTCTTTCCGCGATGCTGTCAAAATACCGTCTTTGTATATTTCAGTAACGTACACGCCTGTTTTCTGAACAGTTATTTCTATGGGCACCTCAACCTGGGTTTCCAAAATCTTTTCATCAATAGCCTCCGGAAAATGCAGGATTCCAAGCGTTCCTTCATTGCCTTTGTGAAGGCAGCTAATTTTGGCTCCGCCAGTCTTCGCAGATAGTGAAATATTATCTCCCGAGCCCGGCAGGCCAGGCCAAATAATGTCTTCGTTAGCTTTCACCATCGCCATAAACTTTTGAAAAACATCTCCGTTTGCATTGATCATCCCTTCCAGGCTTGCCATATGGCCATATTCAAAAACCGCAAACCCCTGCGAACCCCGCTCGAGGAAATTAATCATAAATTCCTGGGTATAGGGCAGGGTGTTAAGCCTTCCGATGCCGATTTCCGTGCTCATTAAAACAGGCAGCTGCGTGGGATAACTGTAGGTATTATCAACTTTGTAGATCGCGTCAAGATTTTTCCATATCCGGGTAGCATCGGTACCATAAAACATGGTAGCGATAACATCTATTTTACTGTCGCGGAAAGTAGTGACATTTGTGCCGCTGCGTGCAATAATGCCGCTGTCGCCCTTCTCCGGGCCGCCGCCAATGGGATTAAACATAGTCAGCTTATAGGGTTCCTGCAAATGATAGGCGGTTGTAAATCTCGACCACCATAACTTCACTATGGCCAGTTTGAACCTGGTCCACGAGGTGTCACCGGTCAGCTTTTTCCATCTTTCAAATGAGGAAATTGTATAAGGATTGAGATCCGCATCTGATCCCATATAACTAATGCCTTCCTCATTTCCAATCTGCACCCCGATAACTGACTCCGAATTTTTATAATGAGCGCCAAGCTGGCCAAGCATCCCGATGATCCGATTATAAACGATCGGGTTTGCATAACAGGGCACTATTTCGCTGAATTTCTGCCTTTGTGTCGGAATATCTTTTATGATAGCTCCATTTTTGTCCTTTATCCATTGTATGGCATAATTGACGCTGTCCCTGGTATCAAGGTTATACATCCATAAATTTTCGGGTGGGGGCAAACACTTCATGTCATGACTATGTTCATGCATAAAAAGCACCCATACAATTTTTACCCCATATTTTTTCGCTGTTGCCACTATGCTGTCAGTAAACGAAAAATTGAATTTGCCATCTGCAGGCTCTATGTCGCTCCAGTGTATCATAAACATGGCGGCATCAGCGTTCATTTTGCGGTAGGCTTCAAATACTGTGTCATAATTAGTGGTATCAGTTCTAGTGTCCCAAAAACCGGTTTCAATACCTCGCATGTAAAAAGGCTGGAGTTTTCCGTTTTTGTCCTGAGCCATGACGGCCAGCTTATTGTTGGCAATACGTACCAGGCTTAATGGAACACTATTTCGTTGAGCCGCAGCCTGTGATAGTATCACAGCCGTTTTTACCTGGAACGCAGAATCAAACAGACACTCAACATTGTCCAGCGGGACTGGCTGGGATCCTGGTCCATTATTTTGTTTTCCACGGTTGATGCCGGGCTCCTGACCAGCAACTTTTAAACAGAATGCTAAGGAAAATACTACGGTTAAAAACTTTTTTATTTTTATCATATTGTAATTGATTTGCAAATTAATAATGTTATAGTTAAGAAGGTTTATTCGTTCTATTTCAACTCGACAAACACCACGTCCTGTTTCAGGAAATAATCGGGCAAAGCAATAGTCTCTATACACTCGCGTCGGATATCCAACGATTTGCCGCTGCTGGTATCCGTATAGTTGTATCCATGAGTATCGTAGACGATAGGAACGCCGTCATAGCCCCCCAGGAACAACTGGCTGTGACCGCTGCTGCAGATCTGTAAGGTCAGGAAAGGCTCATTCGCCAATACTTCCCTGTATTGCCGCTCCCGCGGCGTGCTGGCGGACATCCATTTCGGGTGATCGGTGTATACGGACAGCAGTTCCCCGCAGGACGGAAGACGGAAGCCAAAACAGCTGAAAATATCCCGTAACACGGTGGCATGGTTACGGCCCATCCAGGCGCCTGTCCAATCATAGATGTTGTCCAGCAGCTTAAGCGATTGCAGAACGACGTTGCTCCGCGTATAGGGAAGATATCCTGCCTGCACATCCGCACCTGCCCTCAGCCATGCGGCCTGCACGGACAAAGAGCCATCGGCCTGCCGGACCGGCACCATGATCTTGTAGGGACCCGTCCCGGCCGCATTTTGACCCGCCCCGCCTGCCAGCGGAATGCGATCACCCATACGAAGCCACCCCGATGCGAACTTCCCGTCCGGATCGCCAAAGAAGGGTACCTTATCTCCCGTGCAGACCGCAAAATGCTGATCGGTCACATAACGATCCACAGCATCCCGCCCGGCAATTGCTATCTTTTCAGCCGGCAGCCAGCCAAACCCGTTAGACGTCAGCACGAACAAATAGCCTCCGGATTTCGATACATGCAGGATCTGAACGGGTGTACCGATATCGACGATGTCCAGGCTCCATACATCCCACCTGGCACGGTTCTTATCGCCGAGACCTACATACTCGGGACTGATCATTGGCACAATGCGCAGGTCGGCTGCTTCTACGGCCATGCCCTGCTGCACCTGCGGCAAATCGCCTGCCGTTTCCGCCGACATCTCCGCCTCCAGGCGGTCCAGCTCATAGGCGGAATACTGGATACCCAGGATGTTCCCGTATTCGGTATGACGCATGTATTTGATCTCCGCCCCGATCGTCGACCGGATAATATCGGCACGCCGGGCAGCGGTTTGCCCGAAAAGATCAGGTTCGGAAAAGAAGAGTCCGGGATAAGCCGCTATCTTGGCCAGGATAAGTTGCCGGGCAAGACTGTCGATCCGCTCGGGATGCCGCATCCTTTCCATGAAGTCCATGTTCATCTTCCGGATCTTTTCCATTCCCATCACCACTTCGTCGGGATGCTCCATCCTGCCTGTCCAGTAAGCGGCTGTTCGCATTTCTGGTAAGGTGCCGGGCAACACGTCGGGCGCCCGGAGAAAATGTCTTTCCTGTCCTGGCTGCGCCGGAGGCCGGGGAGACTGGTTGGCGAAGGACGGCGGATTCTGCGCCTGACTGGTAATGCCCGACAGCGCCGGAAGCAAGGCAGCGAAAATCAATTTTTTCATAGTAGTTGCTTATTCGAACATATTTAGAAATAGACGTTTTGCTACCACTGCGCTGAGCTCGTGCGTGGAGAGGTTGGGCAGGATACCAAGGGTGGACAGGGTTACACTCCCTAGTCCAACCGGCAGTCGCACCAGGGCGCCTAAAATATCCTTTTTGCCCTGGTTCCCCAAAGCCACTACCCATTCCGATCGCGCATGATTGAGCGCCAGACCCGAGACCAGCCCGTTGCCACCGTTATCTGTGGTCTTATAAAAACACTGGTATTCCCAACTCATGCCCTGCCCCTGCGGCAGCCCTTCCAGCAGCGGGCTTCTCCCGACGAACAACCTGCCGGCACCTGCCCAATGGATAATGCCGCCGCCATTATAGAGAGGCGGCCTGTCCCTCAAAAGATCGTTGATGGCCCTGGCGAAAAGGTCGGCATGTTCGAGAACGATGATACGCGTCCCGCCCGCAGCACGATTCAGCAGGTCATTCAGCGTCGCCTCATCCAGCGCCGTCGCCGGCACATTCCCAATGACGATGACATCCGTCCGTCCGGCTGCCGGGCTATAGACACCCGCGTCTACGCCTTTTGCATTCTTTAGGTAGTCGTGAACAATAGGATCATTTTCAAAAACGAGACTATGACTGGAAATTCCATGACGCGCATTCTCTTCCACGACGTAAATATCGTCGGCGCCCTTTGCGGCAGGCGACGCGCCCATTGCCGCCGCAGACCCACCCTTTGCCGCTGGCGATGCGGTCAGCAATTCCGCATGAACCGTATAGTAACCCGCAGCAGTCAGCGCCGGCAGCTGCACCCCTTCCGTCAGCAGCTGACCGAAAGTTTCCCCACCCGCTACGGTGACGGGTATCTGCCGGTGGAAAGCAGGTGCGCCGGGACCTGTCAGGGTGACCGAAAGCGTATACTGCCCATGCAGATCCAGCTCATTGATGATATAAAAATCCGCGATAGGCGTGGTCCCGGAAGGGACGACCTTGTTGCGGAGCTTCACGGCTACATACAGCGGCCGGGTGTAATAGCGGATGATAGAGGCATCCGCAGTCGGGTTTCGGTACATATCCACTACATCGGTCCGGGTTTTCGCAGATCCCCAACCATTCATATTATACGCGTCGGCAATATTGCCCATCCGGACATTCTCAATATTCCGGGCCTGGAAATAATGCATGTTGCGCCCGAGGCTCCTGGTCAGGCTATCGACATCGGGATAGGATGCCCGAAAACCAGTCTCATCCAGGAATTTGTCGTAATAAGCGTACCAATCGAGATGCTCTTTCTCCCGGAATCCGGCAGACCCGATAGTATCGAGCTCCTCCTTGATCTTCTGGAGCCGGACGATAGTACCAAAAGCCCCTTCCTCACCAAAGAAAATGATCTCCCGTTTGTCGAGGCGATAGAGTGAATCTTCCAACATCGGAGCCCGCGGGCCGTTGATTACGCCCCGCACGTAAAACCGCGGATTGCGGTAATTCTCGTCGACATAACCCGAATAGCCGAACCAGTGATGCTGATCCCACCAGCCATCATATAGCAGCTGTTGGTTATATGGGTACATATGAAGCTTGAAAGGATTGTGGGGTATCACCTTATGATAGTCCAGATCTATATCGCTGCCGCTGTTATAGGTGAGGATGCGGGAAGGGTCCAGCTCATGCACCATCTTCATGTCTGCGATATCGTATTCATTTGGCGGTATCGTCGCTTCATTCTCCAGGTTATAGGTAATCAACGAAGGCAGCGAGCGGTCACGTAGGATCATACGGCGCAGTTTTTCGCGCCGCCAGCGGCGGGCCTGGTCGTCGGGTCCGTCGATGGAGTCATTGGGATTTGGCATGATCCTGTAGCCGCCAGGCTCTTCATAGGTGAACAATCCCGAAGAATCGGCATATTCCATGACCATTGGCTGACCTATAGCCCGATGCATCAGCATCGTGTTCATACCGAGATCTTCCACCGTCTTTAAATCCCGTTGCGCCATGGCGGGCGTCGGAAAGATGCCGTTGGTCGGCCAGAAACCCCGGGTCATGGCGGCAATGATGAACACCCTCTTCCCGTTGAGATAGAACCGGGGATCATGATCTTTCTGCCTGTCCTCGACGTCGAACCAGCGGAAGCCAAAGCGTTGTTGCGCTACATCATGGCTGCCGTCATCGCCGGTATAGTTAACAAATGCCTCATACACCGCCGCCTGTTTAACCTCCTTGTTGACTGCCAGTTCCCACAACCGTGCGGCAGGTACATTAGCTTCGGCCATGACAGTACTTGCCCCGGAAAAGGCGGTAACCGCCACCTCCTTCGTCCAGACCACAGCCGCTGACCCCTTTTCATGTATGGCTAGTTTCAGCCGGCCGCCCCGGGGCGCGGCGGAACGATTGTCCAGCGTAACGAAGATCTTCACTATATGCGGATCAGGCTGATTCTGCACGTATATATCCGACACATGGAGGGCATCGGTTGCCCGCAGCACAATATTGCCGGTAATGCCGCCGAAGCCATGGACAGCAGGAACGAGATTGCGGCCCCATCGCATGAGGATGTTATCGTTCCATTCGAAATTGCCTACGGGATCCGTGATACGGATATCCAGTCGGTTGTCGCCGCCAAAGTCGATGGCATTGGTAGCATCGACCTCGAAGGGTGTGTTACCGACAACATCATACCCGACCAGCTGCTCGTTGACGAAAACTTCAGCGCGAAGATTGACGGACTGGAATTGCAGTGTAATATGTTTACCCTTCAACGCGGGGTCCGCCCTGAAAGTCCGGCTCCACCAGGAAACGCCGATATAATTGCCGCCGGTATCCTGTATTGCGCCGCCAATAGCCCCCCAGTAATGCTGCTCCACGGTGCCGGGCACACTGACGGCCAGAGCCGGACTGCTATGGAGCCGCTGCCAGCCCTCCGTCGGCGGGTTGACCGGCAGTTTGGCCACGTCCACAGGCGGCAGATAGACGCTGTCATTGTACCATACGGCACCGCGGTCGAGCCAGAGCGACCAGCCGCTTCCTGACAGATCCTGCTCGGTCCGTCCCTGCTGCGCCCTGGCGACGAAAGCCATGCAAAGAACGGCGGCCAGGCAGCACACAGCCTTGCGCAGACTGGTCCTTCCATTGAGCAAGGATCGCCCGCGCAACAAGGGCTCACTGCGCATCGGTAATAGATAGTTTGGCATAAGCATCGTTTTATTGAACACGGGATAATCCTTTTACATTGCTGTGTATACTGTAGATCTTGTTATAGCTGGTGACATAAATGGTCTTGCCGTCAGATCCGCCAAAAGCAAGATTGACGGGATAAGTCGGAAAGTTGATGATGCCCACAAACTCACCCCGCGGATTGAAGATCTGCAGGCCGTCCCAGGTAGCCACATACACATTGCCCCGCTCATCCACCCTCAGCCCGTCGGCGCCTGATGATTTACCGTGACGGTCCAGCACCTGCTCCATCAGGTACAGCTCAGCGAATTTGCGGCCGTTCCTAATCGTGCCATCGGGCTGCACGTCGTAGGCCCACACGTAGTTGTCCTTATCGCTATTGACATTCCAGAATTTCTCGTCGTCATAGGTATTATCGATGTACAATGTTTTTCCATCAGGGCTCAGCGCGAGACAATTGGGCATCGCAAAGTCATTGGGCGGCAGTAACCGCGTCAGTTTGCCGTCAGCCGCAAGGTAATAAACTGTCCTGCCCGGCTGATTCTTCACCGCATCGCCGGTGAACTGCGGGTCGGAAAAGTAAATGCCGCCTTTCGCATCCATGCAAAGATCGTTGGGACCGTCCAGCGGTTTGCCCTGGTATTGGTCCGCCAGCACCTTGAGGATAGTACCCGTTGTATCCATCTTTAGCAGCCTGTGGCCGAACATATCGCAGACGATCAGATGACCGTCCGGTGCAGCCAGCAGGCCGTTGGTCTGCATCTGGCCCTGAATGATATTGCGGTACCTTCCATCCGGGTTCATTACCACCAGTGAACTCTTGCGGGGATTTCCCTTGAAGTCCTTGTCGAAATACATATTGGAAAAATAAAGCTTGCCGTCAAGCCACACCGGCCCTTCGGTGAAAGTAAGGCCCGGTTTCGAGGCCCCGCCGTCCACAACTGTCTTTATTGTCGCATCCTTTGGAATGATGGCATCATACCCGCTGTCACGACTGACGCGAAACTGGTTGTAGTCGGTACGCGGCGGAAAGAATACGTCCATGACATCACATCCCTCCGCGCTGAGATTGCCGCCATGTACGAAGTCGGAAGGGAGATCCACGATATCGCCCGGCGTCATTTTGATGGTCTTGTCCAGCAGTATCTCGTCTATCGCTCCCCTCCAGGTGTACATCACCTGTTCTTCAGGATGAATATGGCGTGCGAATTTCGTGTTGGGATTCATCCGCAGAAAACTCATCTGTACCCCTTTCCCCGAAACGATTCGGGAATTGCTGCCCGGCACCAGTTGAGCGTACTGCAAATCATAAAGATTGTATACTTTATTCGGCTCCACGCTCGGTGGAATCGGGAACTGATCGATGGAAATGGGATCGGGAATGTCCTTGACGCCGGCCTTGTGCAAATATTCCACAGGCACGGGGCTGAATACTTCCAGGATCTTCGCTCCCCCGGGACCGGCAGCAACCGCCGTACGGGCGTCGTCCTGCAGATAGAGGAATTCCCGGACGGGGGCCTTCCCGTGAATCCCGTCGATCGTATCGCGCGGCACTCCCCGCAAGGTAGCCTGGCTGCCATCCACCCATTCCTTCACTTCTCCGGACAGCACAAAGAGAAAACGCTCACCGGAAATCTTGCTCTCCGGAATCGCCGCATTCGGAGCCATGGTAATAAAACTCATCAGCGCTCCTTTTCCCCAGTACGCCTTGGCTATTACGCCCCCGGCCAGCTGGATGTCGGGCAGCGTGGACATATTCGTCACTTTGCCGCCCGTCAGGTTGGATGGTACTTTCGTATCGGGTATATCGGTACGCGTCCTTCCCTTTACATGATACTCCGCGATCACCTTCGTGTTGAGATCGGCCCATTCCTGCCTGCTACCGCCCGGCCCTGAACTGCATTTGACGGCCAGCAGGGCGGTCAGAAGAATGGATGATCCAAGCATCGTTTTGGTTGTCATAATAGTTTTATTTATTGATGCGGCAAGACCAGGGGCTATCTTCATAAGCAGCTTTTTCATAGATCTGTTTTAGGCAGCGCAAAGGCGATATAATAGCCGCCGGGTTTATGATTATTACGGACGCCACCGGCGGCAATCGCGATATATTGCCTGCCATCGACCGAATAGGTGATCGGTGTGGCAAATGCACCGTACGGCAGCTGATATTCCCACACCACCTTGCCTGTATGACTATCGAAAGCCCGCAGTTTCTCATCTTCAGTACCGGCGATAAACACCAACCCGCCGGCGGTAGCCAGGGGTCCGCCGGAATTTTCAGTACCGGTGGCCGGAATGCCCTTCTTCTTCAGCGCCGGATATTCACCTAACGGAGCCCGCCATACGTAATCGCCGGAATTCAGGTCGACGGCATTTAGCGTCCCCCACGGCGGCCGGAGGCCAGGATATCCGCTGGAGTCGCGGAATTTGCCGCCGCTGCCCCGCATGTAAGGCGGGACATAAGGAAAGCCTGTGTTCCCGGCATCCAGCATACCTTTATCACTGTGTTCATCCTTTCCTTCCATCCCATTCCTTTCTGCCTTCCCTTCTTTATTCAATAAGAACTGGATAATGCTGTTACGGTCCCATTCCGGCAGGCTCTGGAACGGAGGCATACGCCCCCTGCCATTCTGCAGGATGCCGCTGATATCGGCGGCGCTGAGCCGCTCATCTACATGCAACAGGTTCGGAAAGCCTCCTCCTTTTCGGTCTACGCCGTGGCAGACCGAACAATTGGTCACATACAGCGCGTTGCCGCGCGAGGTGGTCTCCCTGAGGCTCGTTGCCAGGTCCACCATCCTGACCTTCCACGGCATCTCACTCACATTCTGGTAAAGCACGCCACCAGTATCGACAGCGCTACCCCCCCATTCCGCACCCCCGCTGATACCGATATACAAGGTACCCTGCAGACTGGGCGGCATAAATTTTTGCCCGTGTTGCAGTTCGCTGTATTGTTGCCGGGCCCAGCGATAGCTGTCAGGGAACAGGACAGAATCCGGCAGGTCCGCATTGCTGATAAATTGTCGGGTTAAAGGAGCCGGCTTCAGAGGGAAACGTTGCGTCGGCCACGGATGCTCACCCGGCAGCGACGTCGTCGGCACCGGCCGTTCTTCCACCGGAAAGAGGGCGGCGCCGCTATCCCGGTCCAGCACATAGATCAGCCCGTCCTTCGTTGTCTGTACGACGGCATCCGTCTTTTTTCCGTTGTGCATCACCGTGACCAAATTCGGCGGACAGGGGATGTCATTGTCCCATAGATCGTGATGGGTCAACTGGTAATACCACTTGAGATGCCCCGTCGTCACATCAAGGGCAATAATACAGTCGGCGAACAGGTTCATCCCCGTACGGGTCCCGCCATAGAAGTCGACGGCAGGCGCGCCAGTTCCGAAATAGACCACGCCCCGCTTGTCATCCAGCACCAGGCCGGCCCAGCAGTTCGCAGCACCTATTTTCTTATAGGCATCCCTGGGCCATGTATCGTATCCCGCATCGCCGGGCTGAGGGATCGTATGAAATATCCAGAGCAATTTACCCGTCCGCACGTCGAAGGCACGGATGTGGCCCGGCAACGCATCCCCCATTTCACTGACGGTACTGCCCATTACCAGGATATCCTTATAAATGACGCCCGGAGAGGTGGCCGTAATGGCCAAATCCTTGATACCATACCGGTCATTTTCCAGGCCTGTATGCAGGTCCACTTTACCATTATTGCCAAAGCCGGTCACCGGCTGTCCGGTCATGGCGTCGACAGCATAGAGGTTGGGGCCAGCAGGGTACAGGATGCGCCGGTCATCGCCATCTTCCCAATAATCGACCCCCCTGTTCATGCTATTGTACCCCTGTTGCTTTGCCGACGGATTGAATAGCCACAATTGCCGCCCCGTAGCCGCATCGAGCGCAAACAGCTTCAACTCAGGCGTCGTCCCGTATAAGATGCCGTGTACGACGATAGGCTGACATTCGATTTCCCGCGGCTGCTTGCCGGCCTGGCCGCCATCCCTGGCATCGTACATCCAGGCTACTTTCAGTTGACTGACATTACGCAGGTTGATCTGTGCCAGCGTCGAATAACGATTACCCGCCTTGTTGCCGCCATAAGCCGGCCAGTCAGTACCTTCTCTAACATTACGCCTGCAACCAGCCAGGGTAAATAAAACAATCAATACGGCAAATGTCTTTCTCATATTAAGATGTCAATCGTCCGCAGCTAAGGTAGCCGCGACTAACACATTAAGACAATGCAGAGGTCCGGGATTTTGGTCGGATCATCCTAAATCCGGACTTGGTGCGCCGGACTGGGCTGGCCCGTCAGGCATTTTTGTTTTGATCGTTTATATTTTTGGTTGGATTGACCAAATGACGGTTGCCCCGGCAGGGTAGGGAGAGAGTTGAATAAATAATTGTTTACATTTAGTACTACGATAATGCCTGACCATGGAAATTTTCTTCAATGACTCACCGCAAAGGGTCCGGTTTTTACCCTTTCTTTTCTGTCTGACCATCATGCTGCACTTCTTGCCGGTTAGCGGTTATGGCCAGGCTCCGAAACTGTCTTTCAAACATTTAGGCTATGAACAAGGTCTTTCCAATCTTGTCATCCAATGTATGATCCAGGACTACCGTGGCTATATGTGGTTTGGTACCCGCGACGGACTCAACCGGTTTGACGGCCACGAAATGATCACATTCCGGCATATCCAGGGCGACACGGGCAGCATCAGCGGAAATTATATTACCGCCCTGTATGAAGACAGCCGGCGGAGGCTATGGGTAGGGACCCTGAACGGGCTGAACTGCTTCGACCCCTATACCGATAAATTTACCCATTTACAGGGCGGGGATAACGACCCCAACAGCCTCGCAGGCAATACGGTGACGTCCATTTGCGAGGACAACCGCCGGAGGCTGTGGATCGCCACTAACGACGGACTGAGCTTACTGGATGAAAATTCGCGGCGTTTTGCCTCCTTTC
The DNA here is from genome assembly GCA_026225275.1 of Puia dinghuensis. Lineage (GTDB taxonomy): Bacteria > Bacteroidota > Bacteroidia > Chitinophagales > Chitinophagaceae > Puia > Puia dinghuensis_B. The sequence goes on along the minus strand of JAMFSL010000154.1, from coordinate 49,624 downwards.
GTCCTACGGAATGGTTCCCGGAATATGGGGGTAATGACCGCATCAATGCCATCTGCGAAGGCACTAATGGCCGGATATGGGCAGCCACTAATAAAGGATTGCTCTTTTTCGATCCCAGCCGACCGGCCTTTATGAAATTTACATCGCAACCTTCCCTCGACAATGTACTCATCAAATTTGTCGTCCGGCAAAACAATGACCTGTGGCTGGGCACCCAAAGCAGCGGCCTCTACCGGCTCGACCTGCAGACCGGTAAGGCAAAGCTTTTCCAGAACGACGAAAAGAATGACAGCAGCCTGTCCGGCAATATGATCGAAAGCCTGTTCCTGGACAAGAAGGGCAATATTTGGGTAGGTACGATCAACTGCGGGCTGAATCTTTTCCATCCCGGCTCGGACTGCTGGTATCATTATAATGAAGAGCCGGAAACACGGCAGGGACTGTCCAACCGAACCATCTCTGCCATCTTCGAAGACAAAGTGGGCAATTTCTGGGTAGGCACTCACCGCGGGGGTGTCAATCTTTACTCTCCTTACGGCGAAAAATTCGGCCTGTATACCAAGAAGCTTACGGGCCATTCCCTGAATGATAATGACATCATTGCTTTCGGTGAAGATCGCAAAGGCAATATCTGGGTAGGGACTACCGGTGGCGGACTGAATTATTTCGACAGGCGCCGGAACAGCTTCACCTACTATTGTTTTGACCCGGACAAGCCGCGCAGTATCAGTTCCGACGCTATCATGAATATCGTTACGGACAGCCACAATGAATTATGGGTCTCCACCTGGGGCGGAGGCCTCAACCGGATGGTCAAAAACGGCAGCTTCGTCCATTACACCAACAATGCTGCGGACAGCAGTTCCATCAGCTCCGATTATGTTCAGGGCACCCTTGAAGACAGCCATGGCAATTTCTGGGTAGCTACCTATTATGGTGGACTGAACCTGCTGGACCGCCGGACAGGGCGCTTCCATCGCGTCACGACTGACCCGTCGGGGCAGACTGGCCTGCGGGGCAACGATATTGTGTCTATGGCGGAGGACAAGAGCGGTAAATTGTGGTTCGGAACGGACGACGGCGGGCTGAATTGCTACGATCCCGTGCGGCAGCATTTTTATCATTATTTCAGTGACCAGGCAAGCACTGCCGATCTTCGGGTGATCTTCATCGATAAACACGGCCGGCTATGGGTGGGACAGGAAGGGCTATATCTTTTCGATCCACTTAAAAAGAGCTTTTCTATTTATACCCGGCGCGGCGGCCTGGCCCATGAATTTATCAAGGGAATAGAAGAAGATACAGCAAATAACTTCTGGATATCTACTTCAAGAGGACTCATCCGCTTCAATCCCACAGATTCTTCCTTTTCCACCTACAATACCAGCGATGGCCTGCAGGGGCTGGAATTTTATACCAATTCCTGCCTGCAAACCCGTGATGGAGAAATGTTCTTCGGCGGCGCCGACGGCTTCAATTACTTCTACCCCTCAGAGATCCGGATCAACCACTATGTCCCGCCGGTATATATCACTGAGCTTCGTATCTTCAATGAGAAGATCCAGCCCGGAGACCCCACCGGCATCCTGCAAAATGATATCAGCCTGACCCCTGCGATCGGGCTGTCCCACAAACAGTCCTCCATCGCATTCACCTTTTCGGCACTGAACTATACCAACTCGGAGAATAACCACTATGCCTACAAGCTGGAAGGATTCGATAAAGACTGGCACTACACGAATAATGAAAACAAGACCAATTATACCAATCTTGACTTCGGTGAATATGTATTTCATGTACGTGCCTCCAATAATGATGGGGTCTGGAATGACAAGGGTACGTCCATCCGGATCATTATCCGTCCCCCTTTCTGGAAGACGAGCTGGTTCCTCTTTCTTGTTTCCCTGGTTATCGTCGGCAGTGCCTATGCGATATACCTTACAAAGCGGCGGCGGCAATTGAAAAAAATGGAGGCCCGCAAGCAACAGGAGCTCGTCCAGATGCAACTGCAGTTCTTTACCAACATTTCCCATGAGCTGCGTACGCCGCTCATGCTGATCATGGGACCCGCAGAAAGATTGCTGAAGGAAGAGGCCACGCCGGTCGTCATGAAGCAATACAGGTCGATCCACCGGAATGCCGGCCGGCTGCTTTACCTGATCAATGAACTCATGGATTACCGGAAGCTACAGGCAGGGGCGCTGAAGTTGCAGATCGTGCCGGGTAACCTGAGCAACTTCCTGGAAGAAGTCGCCGCCGAATTTTATGAATGGGCCGATAAGAAAAATATTCACTTTGTCGTCCGGCCCGATAAGGTCCGGTCGGACAGCTGGTATGACCGGCAGGTATTGGAAAAAATCGTGCTGAACCTGCTCAGCAATGCTTTTAAATACACGTCGCCCGGCGGAACGATTGAAATGGACGTCCTGGATTCCCTTGTCGGGTTCAAACCTTCATTTGCCAACGAAATCATCCTGCTGAATGATTACCGGGCGCAACGATATAACTATATCCGCATCCGTGACAACGGCATCGGCATCTCAGGCAACTCCATCCGGCATATCTTCGAGCGCTACTACCGGGTCAGCGAATACCACCTGGGATCGGGCATCGGCCTGGCTTTCGTCAGGAGCCTGACCTCCCTCCACAAGGGCGACATCTTTGTTTATAGTGAACGGGATCGCGGTACGGAGATCATTGTCGGCATCCCGGCGGAAGAGGACAACTACCTGCCTGAAGAAAAATGGATCAACCAGGCGGGAGAAAACCGCACCAGGCTGGAAAGCCTGCATAACCGGTATGATGGAGAATTCCCCGTCGGCGACGACACGGCAGAGGCTTTACCCATCAGGCGGCGGACTCCTGCCCGGCATATCCTGGTGACAGACGACAATGAAGAGCTGAGACATTTCATCAGGGATTGCCTGATTCCTTATTACCAGGTGTCGGAAGCCGCCGACGGTGCGGAAGGATTGCAGAAAGCCAAATCCGCCCCTCCGGACCTGATCATCAGCGATGTCATGATGCCGGTGATGAATGGCAATGAATTTTGTAAAGCTATCCGCCAGGATATAGACACCAGCCACATCCCCTTCATCATGCTGACGGCCAAAGATGCCAATCCGGCCAAAGTCGAAGGCGCGGAAGCGGGCGCCGATTTCCATTTCTCTAAACCGGTGAATGTAGAATTCCTGCTGTTGACGATCCGCAATGTCTTCGACCAGCGGCAGAAACTGCGTGATCATTACGTAAAGGATTACCAGGCAGATGCCCGCGAACTGCTGCAATCGGCCAAAGACAGGGAATTCATGGATGAATTACTGGCCATCATCGACTCCCAGCTGATGAACCCCGACCTTGATATTCAATATGTCTGCAGGAAAGTCAATATGAGCCGTTCAAAGCTCCATGAAAAGATAAAGGCCCTCACCGGGCAGGCCACCGGGGATTTCATTCGTACTATCCGTTTGAAGAAGGCGGTGAACATCATGCTCCATGAAGATGTCTCCCTCATGGAAATCGCCTGCCGGATCGGCATCCAGACCCAGTCCTATTTTACAAAAGCCTTTAAAAAGCAATATGGCAAGACCCCCATGCAATTCATGCAGGACCTGGTAAAAAAATAAATTAAAGGCCATGAGACGATATCTTACTGTTGCAGCATGTCTGGGGTACATGGCAATATTGACCCTTCCGTTTAAGCTCACTGCTCAAGTCCATCCGAAAGCCAGCCGGTATCACCTGTCAATGGACCGGGACTGGAAGTTTTTTTTGGGAGATGATAAAAATGCCTCTACATCGAATTTTAACGACGTTGCCTGGCGGCAGCTCGATCTGCCGCATGACTGGAGTATTGAGGGCACTTTCAATATGGATGCACCAACGGGCCATGGCGGCGGTTATCTGCCTGCCGGAATTGGCTGGTACCGCAAAACCTTCCAGCTACCGGCATGGGTCAGCAGCAAGCAGGTCAATATTCAGTTTGACGGAATATATAAGAACAGCGCCCCAGATACCGCGCGACCGCAATCACCCATCCGTGGTGTTATGGAGCGCGGGTAATGAAATCGGCGATCAGAGCTCGGACCGTGGCGTCACGATTTTGAAAAAACTGCTGGACGTTTTTCATGGGGAGGACCCCACACGGCTGGTGACGACTGGTAATGATCAGATAGCTGCTGATGGCGGCTCGACCAAGCTGGCTTTCCTGAACGCAGAAGATATAGTCGGCTTCAATTACGTTGACCGCTGGCATGAGCGTCGCGAACTTTATTACAGCATTGATCATTACGACTATCCGGGTTGGAAAATGATCGGCACGGAAAGTGAAGCATTGCAGAATCCGCCTGAAGATTCATTAACCATTAAACAGGGGCGGGTAACGCCCAACTATAACAGCGGAATCGTGCGTGCCGAACAATTATGGAAATTTGTTGCGGTACACGATTATGTTATCGGCGACTTTATGTGGACAGGCATCGATTATTTAGGTGAAGCGCACGGGCGTGCAAGAGGGTCGGTATATGGCGAAATTGACCTGACGAATCGCCCAAAGGATGGTTTTTATTTTTATCAAAGTCAATGGACCGCCCAACCGGTGCTGCACCTCTTTCCGCACTGGAACTGGAAAGGACACGAAGGGCAGATCATGCCTGTACTCGCTTACACCAATTGCGATACCGTAGAATTGTTTGTCAATAACAGATCGTACGGGATCAAGGTGAAGGAATTTCCGAGGCAGGGCACTTCGGGCGGTTGGGACAGCTATGCAAGACCCCTGGTTAACGTGACGACTGCCGATCTGCATTTAACCTGGGATGTGGCTTATGAGCCGGGTATCATTAAAGCTGTTGGCCATAAGAACGGCAGGCAGGTGATCATCGAAGAGCTGCATACCTCAGGTAAAGCAGCCGCCCTTCGGATCACCAGGGACAGCACGACGGTCTACGCTGACGCTAGCGATGTAGCGCTGTTCGATATCGACGTTGTTGATGCAGACGGGAACCTCGTACCGGATGCCGATGATCTTATCCGGTTTAACGTGACCGGCAATGGGAAGCTTTTGGCGGTTGACAATGGAAATCAAAGTGATCTTAACCCGTTTAAATTACAGGAGCGAAAGGCTTTTAAAGGTCATGCTTACGCAGTTGTACAAGCGGACCGCAATCCCGGTAGTCTGCAGCTAAACATAGAGGCAGATGATTTAAAGCCGGCGTCCATTAGCCTGATGACACGAAAGTCGCCCGGGGAGACGATGGCAATGGAGGATCTTAAGTAACAGTAGCCAGGTCAGCCATTGTTTTTTCCGCCCGGTATGATCAGGATTCTAGTATGGGCCTGACCGGAAATTGTCTTTTTTCAGTGACTGCATGTACTGCAGCGGCGATTTGCCGTATTCTTTTTTGAAGACCCGTGAGAAATGGGAGGAGCTTTGCATCCCGACCCGGATGGCCACGTCGTTCATGGTGACGTCTTCATGGGTCATCATCTGGATGGCTTTTTTCAGCCGAATGGTGCGGATAAATTCCGCTACCGACTGATCCGACGTGCTTTGTACCTTCTGATACAACCTGGTGCGGCTGATATAGAGGCGGTCACAAAGAAAATCGACATCCAGCTCCGCATCCTGGATATGTTCTTCTATAAGCGCCAGCAGCTCTTGGAAAAACTTTTTGTCCTTCTCCGAGTGTACCAGTTCTGTGGCGTCTGTCAGGTAGTTGGTAGTGAAGCGTTGTTTGAGCTTTTCACTTTGCTCGAATATATTATGTACCGTCAACCGCAGCAGGTCGACGCTCAATGGTTTGGCAAAATAATAGTCTGCCCCGGACTCCATTCCGGCTAATTTTGATTCCAGGGCGTCCTTGGCAGAGAGTATGATGAATGGAATATGGCTGGTTTCGAACCGTTCTTTTACCGCTTTACACAGTTCGACCCCGTTCATGCCGGGCATCATGACGTCGCTGATGATCAGGTCGGGAATATTATAGGTCGCCATTTCCAGGGCTTGCAGGCCATCTTCCGCTTCGAAGATGTAGTAACTTTTTTCAAACACCTGGCGCAGAAAGACCCTTAACTCCTTATTGTCGTCCACAAGCAAAATTCGCTTTCTGCCTGCAACAGGGGGGGCCGGCGCTTCCTCTTCCGTATCGGGAACCGGCGCCGGGATAGGGTTAACGGCAAATTCAAGTCGCGTGTCCAGCCTGACGGCAGACCGGTCTTTTTCCGACCCGGAATAATTTTCTTGCCCCCACGGAATACCGATGATGATCTCCGTGCCGACGTTCCGTTCGCTATAGACATAGATATCTCCTTTATGCAGCTGGGTAAGGCTTTTCACCAGCGCCAGGCCGATGCCGGAACCTAGGTGGTTCGCGCTTACGCGGAAATAGCGGTCGAAGATGCTGTGCAGCGAGTCGCCCGAAATGCCGATACCGGAGTCTGCAATGCGGAAGTACAGATATTGGCGGGCGCGATGAGATTCGTTGAGCAGCCGGAACCCATGAGAATAAGAGGGCTTCAGGTGCTGAAGGTCTTCGAAGATGTCAAAGGTGACACGACCGCCGGAGTTAGTGTATTTGAACGCATTGTTGAGCAGGTTAAACAAGATCTTTTCGAGCACCTGGACATCAAAGAAGCCAGTGACGTCGCCTTCTCCCTTTTCAGCCGTATGATCCGCAATCGTAAAAGCGATACCCTTGCTGTCGGCCAGGGTTTGAAATTCACCGGCGACGTCCCTGCAGAATTGCTGGACGGAGAGGGGTTCTACATGGAGTTTTATGACGCTGTCGGTTACCTTTTTGAAGTTCATCAGCTCACTGATCAGGTTGATGAGCCGTTTCGCGTTTCTGAGCATCAGCTGATAGGACGTGTCGAGTGCCCTGTTCTTATTTTCGCTGATCAGGGCTTCGAGCGGGCCAAGGATCAGGGTAAGCGGCGTGCGGAACTCATGCGAAATGTTCGTAAAAAACGTGAGCTGCTGTTTATACAGTTCCTCGCGGTGCTGATGCATCTCCTCTCTTTTTCTTTCATTGACGGCGCGCACCTCCAATTCTCGTTTTAGCCGGTACCAACGGGCCTGGTACAGATAGATGCCGGCAAGCGCCATCAGGACGAGCAGGAAATACACCACTTTCGCCGGCGGCGACTTCCACCAGGGGGGCGTAATAATGATGTCTATTCCAGCTATATCGTTACTCCAAAGGCCGTCGTTATTCGTGGCCTGCACCTGGAAAGTGTACGGCTTGAATTCGAGATTGCTATAAGCGGCATTCGGGTTTTTACCATCGGTATATTTCCATTGTTTGTCGAAGCCGATCAGGCGGTAGCGATACCTGCATTTTAGCGGGCCGGCGAAATGCATGGCGCTGAATGAGATCGTGAAATTATTTTGCAGATAGTTCAGGACCAGGGACGAGTCATATCCAATGGTCTCGGGGATCGAATTCTTGCTTTGGGGACTGCCTACGGCAGGGTGCTGGTTATTGATAATGATGTCGGTGAGTCTCGGCGTCGCGCCGATGGTATTCGCCCGGATCTCATCAGGGTAAAAGTAGTTGAGGCCATTAATGCCTCCGAAATAAAGGATGCCTTCTGCGCCTTTACAGGACGAACCCACTTTGAAGCTGTTTCCCTGCAAGCCGTCGTTCTTATCATACCGGATTACCTTGTCGGTGGACGGGTCCAGGCATTCCAACCCGTTTCCCCCCATCCAGATCTTACCGGCATTATCGATCTCCATGCTCTCGATATCTTTAAACACGCCGTCTTTATCCGTGTAGGATCGAACCGAATAATGTTCATCATCGGGATCGAGCGTTAGCCGGTCCACTCCGCCGCCGATGGTACCGACCCAGTACACGCTGTCGTTTTGACGGCAGATGGGATACGTGTAGTTGGAACTCAGGGAGTTGGCGGCCGTGGAGGCATTGTAGGAATAGGTTTTGAGGATATTGCCCTGGTCGTCGATGAGATAGCGTTTTAATCCATGGGTGCTCGAAGCTATCAGCTGGGGTTTGGTCTTATCGGCAAGAATGAAGTAGCTTTCGCCGTAATAGCGTACATGGTATTGTCGTTTTTTGTCTTTCCACACGACGCCGTAATGGTCCATATGGTCGCCAAACCACATATTGCCGAAACAATCTTTGGCCAGGGTCTCGACACCATAGGTGGGAAAATCCTTGTAGCCCGGCGGCTGCCAGCATGTTTTTCTATCCGGGCTTAAGATTTGGATGCCGGATCCGCAGCCGATCCACAAATTGTGGTCGTCATCCAGCGCCAGCGATTCGACGACATTGTCTCTGATCCGTACCGGCGAGTTATAAGTATTATAAAAGGAAAATTGTCTCGTCCTGCGGTCATAGCGGTTCAACCCGTTGGCTGTCGTGCCGATCCAAACGTCGTTACCGTCTTCCAGCACGCTCCGGATATGGTTTCCGCTTAATGAGTTAGGGTTTTCCGGTTCATGCTGAAAAGTATAGAAATGCTTTTCATTCAGGTCGCAATAGTTCAACCCGCCCCCGAAAGTACATACCCACAGGCATTGCGAGCGGTCAATAAACGCTTTTGTCAGGGAACTGGTATTTAGTGACCGGGGCCCTGACCCGCGGCTCACCTCCTGCAGCAGCTGGAGGTGCTGGTCCAACCGGAACAATTCAGATCCGTTATTAATCCAGAAATCGCCGTTTCGGCCATGCAGGATATTTCGGATAAAATTCGTTCGTGGCGCATCAAATTTTCCCCGGACATAGAGGACCGGCCGGACGCTGTCACCAGCGGGCTTCATCCCGGTAACATACAAAGTGTTGGCCGACGCCGTCATCAGGTGGTTACCCTCGTCAAAACAGACTGTCGAGCAATTAACCGCGGTAAGTCCTTGTATATTCACTGGATGAAACCGGCCGTTTTTATCCAGGATCCACAAGCCATGGTCACTGGACAGATAGATCACGCCTTGCCGGTCTGCGGTCATGTCGGTCAGATGAATGCCTGCCGGAATGGTCAGCGGAATCTTCACCAGCGTCCGATGGGCAACAGAATATAGCTCCACCCGGTCATCCACGAAGCCATAGATGAGCTGGCCTTCCGGTTTATAAAGCTTTTCAAAATGAAGAATGGTTTTCTGATCCGGCGCCGTATAGTCGGTATATTGCTCCGTCCGGGGATCAAAACACTGTAGCCCGAATTCCGTACCCAGCCAGATTTTCCCGGAATCGTCCGGGAAAATGCAGCGTATCCGGTTCTTAAAAGCATTGTTGACAGGGTCATTATTGTTATAGTACTGTCGGGTGACATAACCGTCAAACCGGTCGAGGCCAAAATAGGTAGCCACCCAAATATACCCCAGGCGGTCCTGGGCAATATCGTTGGCATCGGTGTGGGAAAGCCCTTCATCTACCGTCAGGTAATTGAATTGATAGGGATAGGTCTGGCCGGAGGAAATGCCGGGCAGACCTATGGAGATAGTGGATAGCAACAGCCAGCAAGCATTAAAGAAGTTTCGTCTCCTCATATTGAACATTATGCATCCGGCACATAACCAGTGCACTTAATATATGATAAAGTTAATAAGTTAAAGGGAAAAACGGTGTACGGTTGGCGCAGGGCAGGTATTCTAATCTGTAAATCAATGATTTTGAATATTTGCTTTTACAAATTTGTACAATTCGTCAAATAAAATGGACGAATTGTCAAGTCGTTAGGACACCCACTTTACGGCCAAAAAGGGTGATGGATCCATCTTCCACCATTTGTTCGCTGTCGACTTTTTAAGTGATCGCTGTCGCGACTGACCCGCGAGTCCGATCACGGTAAGGTCCGCCAGAACGGATCTCCGGAAGCAATAAATTCCACAGGCAGTTCCGGGATGAACGTGCGCAGCCAATGCGCGCAGTTAACCATCCCAAATTCTTCGCCCCGGTTGTGCGAAATGAAGATAAAACCCTTCTTTTGGCCGGATAGTACAATGTCGCGGCACCATTCGGCCAGGTCATTTTCCCGATCTGCCTCCTTGATGATAAAGGCATCGGCGACCGGCAGCGCCTCTACGCTGCCCCTGAGGTGGTTGGCTGTATTGCATACTTTGGACACTTTTGTCGCGGGGTCACCGATGACGCGGATATTATCGCTTTGCAGTTTGCGGGCAATGTCTTCCGCGAATACCCGAAGGGTGATCGTTTGGGGCAGCTCAAATACACCGTTCCTGATCCCATCCACGGCGACATTCTGGTATTGATCCCAGCCAAGGATGTGCTGCTGTCCTTCCATGATGCCGTCCGGCTGGCGGGCATGCCAGTGGTCGTGAAAACGCCAGACAACAAGATGACCGCGGTTGATCACCTCCATTTTATGCTGGTAGAGGGGATTGTCGGTGAGGCCGTCGGGCAGGTCCAGGTTGCTCCAGAAGGTCGGCTCGTGCGTAATGATCATGTTCCTGCCTGCCGCCGCCGACCGTTGGATGACATCGAGCGTGGCCATGAATGTCGTGGTTATACCGGTGACGGCAATACCGGCGTTACCGCCTTTGATGGTATCGACAGTGGGTGTTTTCCAGGGAACGCCGACATGCGCCTTGATCCTTTCGATCACATCACCGGCAGTCAGCGGAGTAGATTTGCCGCCGGAAACGGCCAGACTCATAATGGGCAGACCGATGCCGGCCATACCCATGCCTGATAGCCGCAGGAACGTTCTTCTGGAAAAATCGTTTTTTTTCATAAAGATTTTTATTTTGCCGACGGAGCGGAAGGTACCCCAAAGGGCTCTCCTGCCGACAACCATTCTATGGGCACTTCCGGGATAAACGTTTTTAGCCACGATGCCACCACGCCATAGCCCGGATCTTCCGAAGCCTCACGGCCGAGAAGGATCATCGCTTTGTCATTTCCTTTCCAGGTCAGCAGGTCCCGGAAATATTCCGGACTTTCCCATTCGATGGCCTCTGCGACCAGGATGAGATCGACATCAGGGACGCTTAGGAATCTCAGTAGTTGGGAAAACTGGAACATACCATGTGATACGGCGACTTTGCGGATTTTCGTCGCCGGATCACCGATGACGCGGATACCTTTTATATCGAGTTTTTGTTCGATGTAGGGGATGATCTCCCGGAGGGAGGTTTCGGGAAGCATGAAATAGTTGTTGGTTGAGGCATAGGCGGGATCATCGAACGCGGCTGCGCTTTCGCGACGATCCGGAGGGAGATGGTATTTTTCCCAGCCGAGCGCCTTGGCAAGGCCGAGGAGCTGGCCATCCATACGACGCGCCATCCAATTGTCATAGAACCTCCAGATGACGAGGTTATTTTTTTCGATAAACTCTTTTTTAAAAAGATAGGCTGGGTCTTTTGCCAGGTACGCAGCAGTCTCGCCATAGAACGCGGGCTGCTGGGTGATGAGGAGATTCTTACCGGCCGTGACGGCTCGTTGCAGGACGTCGATAGAAGGAGTGTAACTGGTTGCGATTCCTGTGATGAGCGTATCCGGGTTTCCGCAGTCAAATACATCTGCTGCAGACGTTCTCCAGGTGTCGCCGCATTCGACCCGGATGCGGTCGATAATCTGTTGCGCTGTCAGTTCTTTTATCATACACAGATTTATTGTTGATGGGCTATAATGCCCTTTTGGTCTAACCAGGCGAATCGTGTCAGCATCTCCAGCATACCTGCATGCGCTACCAGATCGAGGGGCTTGCCCTTTTCCGCGAACAGTCCTCTTTCGTTCTTTTCGTTTTGCAGGACGTAGTCCAGGCATTGCTTAAAACCCATGATATATTTGGTGTCTTTATCGTATGTCAAAAGGTGCTGGTAGGCACGCAGGAGTACGACGTTGAACCAGTAAGTGTCCCGGAATCGTGTTCCGCCATAGAAATAAGGAAGGGAGCTATCGGCGATAGATATGGCCTCCTGCAGGTAGTTTTTATCGCCGGTACATTCGTACAGGTAGATATTGGATTCGAGCATCGTGCCGGTATTATAGGACAGGATAGGCGTGCTGATCCGGCCTTTGATAGTGATGTTATCGTAGTATAGCCCTGATGGCGCTTTCAATGTTTTATTCACCCAATGGTATAACATCAGGGCGGTGTCCAGGTAGCCGCGATCCTTGGTGGCCTCGTATAATTGAAGGGCCACCAGAATACCAGGACCATTCGAGCAGGTGTTCTTGCTTGTCTTCCTGTTCTCCTTCCAGTATAATCCGCCAGTGAGAACGGTGTCGTAACCTGTCATCATAAACGTATAGATCTCCCGGCCTAGCGATAAATATCCTGTGTCTTTTGTCCGGGCATAGGCGTCGAGCGCGGTGATGCCCAGCCATTGGTTATCGTCGTAATAGCGTTCGCCGCCGGAGAATTTGCGGATGTAGTCCGCGAATCCGGGTTGCGGTGGAGCAGGATCTTCGTAATCCCGGATGATAGAGAGAAGGGGTTGCAAAAGGGTAGCCCGAGGCTCCAGTTTTTCTATTTCGTTGTCCGCCTGGAACAAGGCACAGAGCGACCACAAATAGGTGTAGGGGTGTCTCGGTTGATCGGGACCCGGCCATTCCTTATAGTAACCCGCGGCGCTGTCGTAAAAGTTCCTGGAGATGGCCCGTTGCAGGGACGACAGCTCCTGCTGATATCGGCTCGTCCCGGTAGAGGCCGTGTCGGGGCTGGTGGTAATGCCCTGGCCGGAGACCCTGTGAGAAAGGGTGATCGTAAGCAGGCAAAATGAAACAATGTTCCAATATGGAGAGCGAAGTATTTCTTTTTTTTGGGTCATTATTATCATCATTTAAGAAAATCAAACCAGAGTATGCCGCTTATCGGTTGACCGGCAGCTGGGGTCTTTTGACCTTGCGGGCCCATTGCATCGGCAGAATGAAATTTTGTACCTATCGGTGCAATAGCATGCAGGAAACCGATGCTACCTTCGGGAAATGCCGGTTCTACATTATTGTTTTTCAAGGCGTCCGCTTCCCTCGCCGGATGCAGCATTTGCAGATACACATCGTTATTGCCGCAATATACAGTAAAGGGGGACTGATTATTTTCGATCACCACCCATTTGACCGCTCCGTGATAACCTTTGAATTCGGGATAATCCCAGGTCTGTCCTGTAACAGTATTGTTGTAAGCCTTATGCCAAACACCAAAACGTTCTCCTTTCAGCCTGTTTTTCCACACCCGGTACGGACCACGACCCAGCCATTTCATGCCCTCCATCTTTTCTTCGGGATAATTAAAAGTGATCCCGGAAAAATCCACATCTCCGCTCTGCGAATAGGTATACTCGAGTTTAACAGGATGTCCCGGCGTGAAAGTCCATTTAACGTGCAGCGAGTCTTCACCCCGGTAATTCGCTTCAATGATGTATTGCTCGTTTAGCCGTTCATAAACGAATTGGTTTAGTTCTGTTTTTACTCCTGCCAAAACCGGTCCGCCTGACAGGGATATCGTGCAACCCGGCCTGACGACCTTTAGGATATATCCCGTACCCTTACTAAAATAATAAGTTATCCCATCGCATTTTACCGCTACAGTATTTGAAGTCTCCATAGCTTGTATGGTCGATTTGGAAGCAAATACCGGAAACCCTTTTGGTAAATCTTTCGTGGATGGGATAGGCCAGGTCCAGGTATATATTTCTTTATGGTCCGGCCCGAACGCGGTTAAATAAAGGGCGTCATTTTTTGCCCAGGACGCAGGCAGGCCGAGCTTAAGTATGCCTTTGCCGGATGATTTAATATTAGTGTTGACAACGGTGCCTTCCGCTTTTATTGTTTCCTTTGTCGCCTTTTCGCGGGCAGTCGGGAATTTAACCAGCTTCCATCTGAATAAGCACTGGCTAAGGTTGGTAAAAGCATACCTGTTTTCAACAGGTATTTCCCCGTTGAAGCTTTTATCAACCGATTGAAGGTTAATATACACCGGTGACCAAATTTCTTTAATGGTATAGAAACTGGCCTCTTTTTCCCGGTGTGGGCCGACAATGCCGTCAGGCGCGTGATTACCGTCCGTATCATAAAGGCCGTTCTTATCTTTACGAAGAACGGCTTCATCCAGGAAGGCCCAGATAAAACCGCCGGCGTTGTGCGGATACTTCGTCATGCAGTCCCAAAAATCGTCCAGCCCTGCCCCGGCGCCGCCATCGTATAAACCATGCAAAAATTCCGTCGGGAAAAAAACATCTTTTCCGGTTGCTACAGTTTTCAATAGGTACTTGTAGTCAGGATAATGGTGGTTATCCGCTCCGTTAAAATCTGCCCATGGATGCAATACGGTACGTTTCTGAGGGTCATACAGGGAATAATCATTATCTAATCCGGTATTCCATCCGCCTTCATTGCCGTTATCCCAAAAAACAATAGATGGATGATTTACATCCCTGATCACCAGCTCTTTTACTAATTTACGTCCCACTACTGTATCATATTTTGCCTGCCAGCCCGTCAATTCGTCAAGCACATATAATCCGAGCGAATCGCAAATGTCTAAAAAGTCACGATCCGGCGGATAATGTGACATCCTTACGGCGTTCATGTTCATTTGCTTCATTAAATTCACATCTGACAAATTTATGCCATAGCTTAGGGTTCTGCCGGATTCAGGCCAAAAGCTATGCCGGCAACAGCCTTTCAGTACTACTTTTATCCCATTGACGTAAAATCCGTCATTAGCCCGCAATTCAATAGTTCGAAAACCGAACCTTTGCCAAACACGATGGATAACCGGGCCTGATTTGCTTTTTACCGTAATAACGACCTGGTACAAATTAGGAAACTCACTGCTCCACAGCAGTGGTCTTTCCAAATAGCTTTCCAAATGCACTTTTTCCGATGTGGTATCCGCCGCTGTTGAAAAAGGCGTTCCGATATTAGTGCCATCCCGTTTCTGCAGCTGTGCTTCAACCGCTTCGCCGCCAACTACATGCTGAAGGTACACGTCAAGCTTAAATAAGCCGCCGGCAGTGGCATCAATAGCGATCCGATCAATAAAAGTTTGGGGAACGATTTCCAGGTATACAGGCCGGAAAATGCCGCCAAACACCCAAAAATCACTGTTTCTCCGTTCTGCGTCGTTAACGGAGGCATTTGCGGATGTTTTGTCTACCGTAACCTCGAGTACATTTTTGGCATTTGTTTTTATTAAGCCGGTTATATCATATTTAAACTGGTAGAAGCCACCCTGATGTATGGGGCCTGCCAGTTGGCCGTTGATCATGACTTTTGTATCCGTCATCGACCCTTCAAACACGATAAACACTTTTTTGCCTGTCCATCGCTCCGCAAAGAACTCATGTTTATAGAGGCCCTGTTCGTTGCCTTTTGTTTTATCATGCCCGTAGTTATAGGTGCCGAAACCTTGCAATTCCCAGTTGGACGGGACGGCAATCGTTGTCCATTTTCCACTGTTGCTCCCTCCCGTACAGTAAAAATCCCATTGGACTGTATGGTCCTTGTCCGTTCCGGACAGATATTTAATAATCGTTCCCTGCGAAAACGTGAAGGGGCTAATCAAAGTGAGCAGTAACTGGAGAAAAGCATTTTTCATTTTAACGTTTAAGAATATAGGGCATCTGCCCTGCTATTTTATATCACCAAAGTGAACATCATTTGTTAGAGCATCGGGATCGTCAAGGATCTGGATGGTGGTAGAAGGTCCCAGATTTAAAGGTACAGACCAGGAGCGCAAAGCCCATACTATTTTTTTTCCGGGTGTTATCTCCACTGCTTGTACAGGTGGATTGGCGGGGTCAACCGTGGCCGACCATTGATTGAACCAGTTATTGACAAGCGTATTTCCATTCGCAAGCCTGACGGCCAGCTGCGGATTTTTTAGCGAATAACCGGCGATATCTTTCACGGAGCATTTCCATACAGAGTCCCCTCCGTTCGTGATCTCGCTGACGAAGCCCAGGTTGCTGGTCACCAGGATATGCCCGTTTTTTAACGGCACCGCTGACCACACGGAGGCAACGTCAATCGACGAAAGCTGATGGCCATCGACATCGTATTCGCAGACTTTGCCGAGGTCCATGTGCGCCACCAGCAAGGTGCCCTGCGGGGTTAACCGGGCATGTCTGATCTGGCCATGGGTGCCGCTTTTAAAGGGTAGTGGAAATTTTTTTTCAACCGTATTAGTCCGGATGTTCATCACAAATACCTGAGCGGGATTGCCGTTTTGAACAAAAACCACGTGATCGCTGCCTATGGGCTGGGCGGTGTGTGTTTCAAAACCATCCGGCGCGTCGTAGTGCCAAAGTATTTGCTTGTCCCGGTTGATCAACGTAACGCCAAACTGGTGGGCAAACAAAACATTTCCATTAGCCATCAATACGGCATCGCTGATCTCTCCCTTACCGGCGGTATCGATGTACGACCAGGTGATCCTGCCATTGCGGACGATGTACATATTACGTGCCTTACTTTCGCCCGCGTAAAAGAAGTCGTATTGTTGCACTCCTTTTCCCGGCAATACCGTCGGGGCCAATGATGCTGTTACTGCAGGAGCATCGGTTTGCTGTGCGTCGGCTGCCTTATTGAGGGCAATGCACATCAAAAGCATACCAAGGCGCCATATAATAGGTGTATTCATTTTTTATCTCAATTTAACTGGTCCATCGTCTTTGAAATGATCATACAAAGGTTGCAGCGGCGTCACGTCTTCATCGCCGTCGTCGGCTACCGTCATGGCAAATATTTTAATGGCTTCATTCTTTGGTAGGGTGATGCTTCGTGCCCCTTTGGGGATATTGATGGCATACTTGTAAAGGTAGCTATATCGATAGGCTTCGTTACCTTTTGGCGAATGGCAATGCGACGCATACCAGGCGATGTCGTCGCCCTTTACAAATGCGGGGGTAATTTCCGTGACTTTGGTATCGTGGTCGGTCAGTTTACGCCCGTAGTGCTGGCCGATATAGCCTGTCCAATCCTGGAAACCCAGCCGGATCTTTTGCCTGCCGATGGAGAGTTCGCCCGTGGTATCATGGGTTGCCGCGGCCAGGAGATACAATTTGTTATAGTTTCCAGCGGGCAGATCGATGGTCTGGCCTTTTGCCGTCAATACATTCTTTGCGCCATCGGCTGTGGAGCCCATCTGGAATTGGATATCCTCGCTTACGATCTCCGCAGGAATGAGTTCGGCCGGCAAGGTCAGGCTATCGGACATATTCCCGTCGCTCCTGTTGGCGTCGGAACTAATGGCGTCTTCATTGTAGGGTAGATCGAGTTGCTTTTGCGCGGGAAGCGAGCCGGGCTGCGTGGCCTTATCCAGCTTGATGGCAAAACTCCGGATCAAAAACCGGGTCATGTCGAAGTGAAGGTTCCCATCGGCAAAGCTGGCCCCGCCGATCTTTTGTTCCTGGCCGTTTACCTCGTAGGCGTCCACAATCTTTCCAGGGAACCGGGCAGCGATGGCTGCTGCATCCTTACCGTATAATTCGTTGAATCGAACAATGTAGTAGTCGCTCTCTTCGGCTTTTTTGAAAGCCATGATATCTACATTGGCCTTATTGAGGCTGACCAGCGAGAATTCTTTGCCCAATGGCCCATCGTGTTTGCCCGTTTCGAAGGCAATCAGCGGTGCATTGACGAAGCTGCCCTGCCAGGGGGACATGGCGTGGACCCAGTCGCCCGCGTGCGGGTAAATCGCGTAGGTAAAATGATGAATGCCCCAATCCTGTGAGTTCTGATAAACATACTGATGGGCCAGGGGAGTAAACATCAGCGTAAGGCGTACGGTGCTGTTGTCCGGCTTGTCCGAACCATATTTGCCGTCTTCCAGGATGGAAACGCCATAGCTGTCAGACCTGTCCGTGAGGTCGAACCACTGACGGGCGGGGACCTCGAACTTGACCTCGTTGTTGGTGGATCGCTGCACGGCAGCCGTATTCAAGCCGTAGGTGGCCTGTTCATTTTCGACGGTGGTAGGGAAGGCGGCCTTAAGGCTTACTCCTTTTGACTGCCAGTCGATGGTATTGCTTACTTCGATCCTTTTACCGGGTTCGCCGGCAGCCAGGCTTATGATCTGGGTGATACTTGAGTTCTGCCCCTTTTTGGTTACCTCGATCGCGACGCGAACCGGACCCTGTTCGATGATCTTTATGGTGACGTCTTTGTTCATGACGTCGATGGGTGGGTTCTTCCGGTCCTTCCAATACATATTCCAGGCCGGCCAGTCCGTAGGATCTTCTTTTTGGAACTGGAGGGATGCGGGTTGCGAAAGAACTTCCTTTCGGGCGCTCTTGTCGTAGATGCTGGCAATGTCTCCGTTGACATTGATCGTGATCTTGAAGAAATCGTTCTCCAGCGTATTGTCCGTTACGATCAATGGCGAGGCAGCCGGCTTTTCACTGGTCTCCCGGACGTCGAAGACAGACAGCCCGGCCGACGGGATTTTCGCCAAAAAGAGCAGGGTGACCTTATCCCCTTTGGCGGCAATGATCTGTGAAGGAACGGTGTTGCCATCCTTATCGATCACTTGTAGGTGGTCAGGTTTTTTCGCATAGATCAGCTCGGCAGTAACCACGTCTTCTCTGTCGATGGCCACGGGGTTATATACGACAATGGCTTTACCCTGGGTCTGGGTGTTGAGCTGATGCGTAATGGCGCTCGCAGAATGCTTTACCGCTTCGGAGAACCCGTTCATCGCGATAAATTCATCGTTCCAGGCATATTCATACGATTTTGGCGTAGCCGTTCCTGACATGATATCGTGGAACTGGCTGCCCAGGACGAGGTCCCAGGAATTATTGAGCTTATCCAGCGGATAGGATGCCCCGCCAAGCCAGGATGCGACGGATGAGAGCTGCTCGGCCGATTTGGCCAGTAACTCATTTTTCCTGTTGGCGCGTTTCATAAAGGCCTGGGACGTCAGCGAGCCTGCGCTGTGCTCGACCAGCAGCAGGTCGCCGGAATAGGTAGGCAGCTTGGCCCGCAGCGCGGGTGTGATGTCTTTGAAAAGCTGATCGGAGGATGTCAGGATAACTTTGAAGTTACTGCTGTCGCCGTGTTTAAGGCTTTCCACGGCATGTTGAACGTCCCTTTCCCTGGGCGCGCCGCCCTGGTCGCCCGTGCCATAGTACCGGTAGTCAAATAAAAGGCCGTATTTTTTGCTATCGCCTGTCATCCGGGCGGTCCAGGCACGATCCCTGTCCAGTCTGGGCACGATATCTCCATTGTAGCTCGTGGCATTCAGGGCAGCCACCAGGCCTTTCCCATCCGGGCCTTCCCACACGCCTACATTAAATGGGATGCCATTGGCGGAACCCCATGTGAGTTTCTGGGTGGAGAAACCCAGGAGCCCTGCATGCGCCCATATCGACGGCGTGGTGGCCACAAAGCCAAAACAGTCAGGCAGCAGATAATCGGAACTTTGCTTGTTAAACTCACGTTTGAAGAAAAGATTTCCGTAGAGTACCTGACGCAGCAGCGATTCGGAGGACGAGATATTGACCTCCGCCTCATCCACCGAGGAACCGGCAATATACCAACGCCCCTGCCCGATATAGTCTTTTACTTTTTTATACAGATCGGGATAATATTCCTTCATCATATTGTACCGGCGGGAGCCGGTAAAGTTGAATACATAGTCGGGATACTTTTCAAAAAGGGCGAAGTTATCCACCATCGTCTTCCGGATATAATCGTTGATGACGGTCGGATATTCCCAGTTCCATTCCGTATCCAGGTGAGCGTAGCCGATGACATATAACACTTTATCCCTGGCAATGTCGTACTTTTCACGATGCTCGATTGGCTGGGCAATCGTTAAGAATGGTAAAAGACCTGCAGCAAGAAGAAGATAAGATCGTCGTTTCATCTTTATTTTTTGGACAGTGATTGAATCTGGTGTTAATGATATTCCCCGGCGACAAGCGTTCTTGCGGAAAGATGCATTTTTATGGTGCCGTTGTTTTGTGAAAGCGTCACGTTACTCCCGGTTTCGGGAAGTATCAAAGCCTGGCGGGCGGGCGATCGGTGCGACAAGTGAAGAGTGACATCGATAGCCTCATCGTTTAAATTCTGCACAACAAAATAGTCATCGCCGAATAAGTACAATTCCACTTTATCCGGTGCGTCGAATTGTACACCCAGGGGAGCCAGGAGTTTGTCTCTGATGGGTTTTATTGCATCAGGGGATAGGTTCAGGAGTTTTTTAGGGCTGCCGTTGACTTTCAGCACAGCGAGGTTCTTATCGGTGAGGATATCCGGACAGTCGGCCAGTCTTTTGGCAAGGCCGTCCGTAATGACCACCGGGGTTCCTTTGGCTAGCATGCGCCGGATGGCATCGATGAAGCCGGTATCTTTTAACGCATGCACCGGAAAGACCGCGGCAAGCGCCTGTTCGTCGATTGTTGAAGCGGGGACAAAGGGGATTCCAAGGTTACCCAGAAAGCTGCAGACCCATTCTTCTTCGAACGGTTCACTGTTCGGTGGTTTGAGCAGGTGGACGCCTTTCAGCGGTTTGTCACCTATGAGGGCAGCCAGCTTTGCGAGCCCGGGGAGCTCGTTGCTGAGTGCCGTCATGTCGGCCGCGGGTGTGCCCCTGAAAGGTCCATAGTTATTGGTTTTGTCCCGCATTCTTCCATAACACCAAAGAATGATCTCCTTCCCCCCACCCAGGACGGTATGACGGGCCTGTTCAAGGAAATAATTTACCGTGGTAGCATCGGCATCAAACCATCCGCCCCCGACAGACCCAAGGCTTCCCAGCCAGCGCATGTTGAAAAAGGCGTTGTAGCCGATCTCGAATCCCCGACCATTATAGTCGAAATTACGGGATTCCGTTCCACACCAGATGCCATCAAAGATCACAGACTCACGGCCTACATCGTAGCCGCGCAAATGGAAGTTGTCATACCATTGCGGGAATTTGATAATGACCTTCACTTGGGGATTGACCGCGTGGGCGGGCTGCATAATACGTTCCCGGCTTATTTTGACCAGCAGGTCACTGTAATATTTAGACCACGACTCGTCTCCTTTGGCCCGGATACATTCTTCGCATTGGCATTGGGTAAAGAACCAGTCGTCTATAATGATCTCATCGAAGAGGCCAGCAGCATATTCGAAGATCTGCTGAAGTTGTTCCTGTGTTTCCCTGTCAGTATAACACAAAGCGCCATTCCAGCCGTCGCCGACGCCTTCTTTGCCAAAGCCGCTGGTCGTGAGACCGCTTCCGACCGCCAGTCCTTCATTAAGAAATCGGCTTTTTGCGGTCAGGAGGGTCTTTTTGTCGGCATAAGACCCTCTTCCAAAGGCTTCCAGGTATACTTTTGTCACCCCGTGGACTTTACACCAGCTCACGGCGCTATCCAGGCCGGAAGTGCGTGACAATAAATTATTTACGTCCTGAGCAGTGAACCAGCCGGACAGTTTCAGCGCCTGCTGGCCGAAAAGGGATTGGACATCGGCTAAGCTGATCGTTAGTGTGATAATACAGAGGGCGAAAAGCTTCCTTGAGACTTTTTTCATAATCTGGCATTGCTCCGTTCAAATATCACGCTTCTGCCATGCGGGTCTTTGCCAAAACGTCCATTTTTCTTGTCGGATTGTCCATTATAATGGTTCTCCGCATTTTTTGGAGCCTGTTTTAGACATCACGCTGGAGGGTTGGATCATTCGATGAACCTTTTTGACCGGTGTCGGGACATACTGACAATATAATGAACATTTTGTCAATTCAAGGCAGCTGCTTAAAGAGCTCTGGACGATAAAGTACTTCATGGAACGCCTGATAAATGTATGAAATGTCAAAAAAACGGGACGATTTGGCAACCTTATAAAAAGATTTAACAAGTTCTTTGCAACGTAATCACTTGTTAAACAAAATGCCTGGTGGCTGCCAATGAAAAGAAACAATCTTCATACTCTCCCAAGTAAGATTTACGCCAAACTACACTCTTATTCGTTTAATTAAATGCTTCAATATGAAAATGACATTGCTTGTAGAAAATCCCATTTTTAAAATGTCCCTGATCTATCTGGGCATTCTCACATTTTTATTTCTTCCGGGCACGCTGGTTGCCCAAAATGGACAATCCCGCCTGGTTACCGGGAAGGTGGTTGATCCGGGCAACGGGCAGGGTATCGGCGGTGTCAGCGTGAACGTAAAGGGAACGAACCGGGGCACTATCACCGATTCAACCGGATACTTCTCGTTACAGGCGGATCCGAAAGCGACTCTGGTATTCACCCATATCGGTTATGATGCGACGGTGATCACTGCCCGGGACCAAAACGGTCTCGTTGTCGGGCTGAAGCTTTCTTCAAAAAGCCTCAATGATGTGATCGTCATCGGGTATGGCACCCAAAAGAAGGTTCTGAATACGGCAGCTGTCTCGACGATCAGTCCACAGGACATCGCCGAGAAACCGGTCATCAATGTGACGAATGACCTGGTAGGAAGAGCATCGGGCCTCATCATCACCCAGGGTAGCGGCGAACCGGGTTTTGACGGATCAAATATCCAGATCAGGGGTACGGGCTCGATCGGCAGCACCCAGGCGCTGTATATCGTCGACGGCGTTCCGCGTGACTTCAGCCGCCTCGACCCCAATACTATTGCCAGCATCAGCGTACTGAAGGATGCCGCCGCAGTAGCGCCTTATGGCGTGGCAGGGGCGAATGGAGTTATCCTGATCACCACTAAACAGGGTAAAACGGGAAAGCCTTCCTTAACTTACAATGGCTATGTGGGAATCCAGAATCCGACCAAGCTGCCCACATTCGTCAATTCGTATGAATACGCGCTGATGCGGAACGAGGCGGATGCCAACGATGGTGCGCCGCCCACATACACTGCCAATGATATCGCGCTGTTTAAAAATCATACGGATCCGGACGGGCATCCGGATGGACACCCCCTGCAGGACCTTATCATCCCCAATCGTCCGTTAAGCTATAATAACCTGACGTTGTCGGGAGGTACGGACGACATCCATTACTTCGCTTCGGTGGGATATGCGACCCAGGACGCTATGTGGACCACTTCCCGCCTAAAAAAATACAATGCATCGCTGAACTTAACTGCAAAAGCCACTAAAACGACTACGGTGGGCTTATCGGTGAATGGCTGGGTAGAAGACCAGTATTATCCTGCGGTAGGTTCCGGGTCCATTATCAACCAGGCGCAGCATACGCCTCCGTTTGTGCCGATCTATTATTCTAATGGGGACTGGTCAGCATGGGTAGGACAGTCACTGATCGGGGAGGCTTACCACAGCGGCTACCAGTTCAACGAGAATACTGTATGGTATACCCAGCTTTACGTCGAACAAAAGCTGTTCAAAGGGCTTAGCGCAAAAGCGGTAGTTAATTACGACAATGGCCCCGACCCCATTTTTGGTGGCAGTTCTGCGATACAACGGCTCTGGCAAACGCCCATTCCTTTTTACAACGTAGATACCAGTACGCATCCTTATACGTATAATGAGGGTAACCAGGGCTCAAGCCAGCCTATTTTTACGGAAACTTTTTATCAGCAGCATATGCTGACCCTCCAGGGCCTGTTGAACTACGCAGTATCCTTTGGGAAGAACGACATCACAGCCCTGGCCGTCGTGGAAGACCGGGTGATTAAGAATGAAACCTTCACTGCGCAACGGATCAACTATAGTTTGAATATCGACGAGTTGAACTTCGGCGGCTCCGGCGCGGGAGATGCATCCAACGGCGGTTCGTCCGGCGGGGTAAAACAACTGGGGTATGTGTACAGGGTTGGGTATGATTATGATAAAAAATATTTGTTCGAGGCGGCCGGCCGTTATGACGGCAGCTACCTTTTTGCACCGGGCCACCGGTTTGGCTATTTTCCCGCCTTCTCCGCCGGCTGGAGGATATCGCAGGAAAAATTCATGCAGCCTATTACCTGGATCGAAAATCTGAAGCTCAGGGCCTCCTGGGGTGAATCAGGTTTTTATCCGAGCATTGGGGGTATTCAAACTTATCAATATCTAAGCCAATATACGGCGTATGGTAATTCCGCGGTCATCAACGGAACTGCGACGGAAGGTGTGTATGAAGCCCTCCAGGGAAATCCGGATATCACCTGGGAGAAAGCGAAGAAGACAGATGTGGGATTCGAAGCTACCCTTTGGAGGGGCGCATTGGGTATCGAGGCGGATTACTTTTACGAAAAACGGTCGAATATGCTGGTCGGTATCGGCAATTCCCTTCCCGCAGAATATGGCGTTTCGATTGGAGATGTCAATGGCGGCATCATGCAAAACCATGGGGTCGATCTGACCCTGACCTCTCAAAAGACTTTTTCCAATGGGTTGCTGCTGGATATCAGGGGGACATTTACGTACGCCCAGAACAAGCTGCTCAAGGTCTATGAGAACTCTGCAACTTATGATAACCCGAACCGTCGGCAGACCGGAAGGCCAAATGGAGAGCAGTTCGGACTGAAAGCCGTCGGGTTGTATTCCCCCGGCGATTTTAGCGATCCCATTGCCGGAACGCTTAAACCCGGAATACCTGTCTCTCTCATTGGGCCCGTCCATCCCGGCGACATCCAATATGCAGACGTGAACCATGACGGAAAAATCGACGACAATGACATTGTACCAGTCGGCCATTCTCAGACGCCCGAGATTATTTACGGCCTGGACCCACGGTTGACCTACAAGCATTTTTACCTGGATCTCTTGTTCCAGGGATCGGCCTTGAGCGATATTTACGTCAACAATTACATTGTCTGGCCGTTTAACGGCAATGGCTCATCAACCGAACAAGTGTACCATCACCATTGGATGGCTGCCAATCCCAGGGATGAGCGATATCCTGCGTTACACACGACTGCGACTTCCAGCAACACCCAGCAGTCTTCATGGTGGATGAGGAACGACAGTTATATTCGGCTGAGAAGTGTCGAGTTCGGCTATACCTTCCCCAGCAAGATGATCGGCAACGCTATTCAGTCTTTGCGCGTATTTGCAGCGGGCAATAACATCATTAACTGGACGCCCTGGATGAAAGAGCAGATCGATCCGGAAAACAGCGGTGCCGCTCAGACTTATTATCAACAGCGGGTTCTTTCAATAGGACTTAATGCGACATTTTAGTAAAAAAATTAAAGCAATGAAACCAAGAATTATAAAAAACGCACCCTATTTTATTATAGGCTGTCTTTTGCTGGCTATCGGGGCGTGTACCAAAGATAATTTCCTGAACGTCACGAACAAAGGTGCGTTGACTAATTTATCGACATTCAGCTCTCAGGACAATGCCGACCTGTTCGTCAACGATATCTACAACAATATTCCCGACGTGAATAATGTGGATGAAAACCTGGACCAGTATACGGATAATAGTTTTTGCGGCGCCAACTACCAGACCGGGGAGGCTACCGTGCGCAACAATGCCATCAATCCCAATAATGTGCCCACCGGCCCCAACAATATGTTCACCTGGGGTACCAATTATAACGTGATCCGGAAGTGCAATGTCTTCTTCCAACAGGCGGCCTTGAATAAGAGCATATATGACCCCACGTGGTATGCGCAGCGCGTGGGAGAGGTCCATTTTTTACGCGCGCTGTTCTATACTTTTTTGTATACGAATTACGGCGGTGTGCCGCTGATCTCCGTCCCGCTGGATAACCAGACCATGGACAGCGCCCAACTATTTTACCCCCGGGCCACCGCCGATCAAACGGTGGCCTATATCGAGGCGGATTGCGATACCGCTGCGATGGATTTGCCGCCGGCCGCAACGCAGAGCGGGCGGGCGTCCCAGGGTGCGGCCCTGACGCTGAAAGGTTGGGTGCAGCTTTTTTATGCCAGTCCGCTCGCCAATCCCAGCAAGGATCTGACCCGTTGGGCTGCGGCGGCCGCCACTAACCTCCAGGTGATGAACCTGGGTATCTATTCCTTGTTCCAGGATGCCACCGGGACGGGATTCCGGGATCAGTTCCTACAGCAAAACAATTGGAATCCGGAGCAAATTTTTGCCCGGGGCTATTCCCTGCCAGGCAAAGGTCACAAACGGGAAGGCTACCTGGGACCGACTATTGTGAACGGAACCGAGCAGGCTTGGGGAAATCTCTCGCCTACCCAGAATTTGGTTGACGACTACGAAATGGATAATGGAATGGCCATTACCGACCCGGGTTCCGGTTATGACCCTCAGCATCCCTATGTCGGCCGCGAACCGAGGTTCTACCAATCGATCGTGTATGATAGCTCCATTTGGCAGAATTACCTGATGTTGATGAGGATTGGCGGCAATAACCAGAGCGACATTGCAGCCACCAGCGATATTTCCAATACGGGCTACTATGGCAAGAAAACGCTGGACTCCTCCATCAATGGACAGAATAGCCTTGGTAATGGGCCCAATACTTCCAACTATACCCTCTTCCGGTATGCCGAAGTATTGCTGAGTTATGCCGAAGCGCAAAACGAGGCAGTAGGTCCCGACCCGACAGTACAAAATGCAGTAAATCTTGTGCGTGCACGGGTTTTTTTACCCGCCGTGCCTACCGGCATATCGCAGGATTCAATGCGGAATATTATTCGCCGCGAACGCCGGATAGAGCTGGCTTTCGAGGACAAGCGATGGTTCGATATCCGACGCTGGGATATTACAGTGAATGGTCCGGGGGTACTGGTCCATCCAGACTATGCTATGGTGATCACCGGAACGCCCGGAGCACCCACTTTATACCAGGTGACACCTATACTGACCAACAGATTTTCGGAGTACATGAACTGGCTGCCGATTCCGCAATCCGTGCTGGATCAAAATCAGCAACTGGTGCAAAACCCAGGCTACTAGACAACTATATCAGCAGATCACAGTCCTGGATCCCGGGATTGTGATCTTTATTTTTAAATGATGGAACTACGGTCCTTTGCCATTTTGCTTTCCTGTTGCACGCTGTGGGCCTGCCACAACCGCGACAGCGATCGGGGCACCCATACCGGTCAAAAAACTCTATTCAGGTTATTGACACCTGAACAAACGCATATTGATTTTACGAATCAGCTGACCGAAGGGTTGAATACAAACGTCCTGATGTATGAATACTTTTATAACGGCGGAGGTGTAGCCATTGGCGACCTGAACGGAGATGGATTGCCCGATATCTATTTTACCGGTAACATGGTCGACAATAAGTTGTATTTGAATGAAGGCCACCTGCGGTTCCGGGACATTACCGATGAGGTAGGATTGGCCGGCCGCCCTGGTCCCTGGAAAACCGGGGTGACAATGGCAGATGTCAATGGCGACGGAAAACTCGATATTTTTGTCTGCTACTCCGGTAAATTGCGGGCCGAAAAACGCGTTAACCAGCTCTTCATCAACCAGGGTAATGACGCCGCCGGTGTCCCGCACTTCAAAGAAATGGCCGCCGACTATGGACTCGCCTTTCCCTCTTATTCCACCCAGGCTTATTTTTTCGACTACGACCGCGATGGCGACCTCGATCTCCTCCTGGTTAACCATAGTCCTCAGCGGATCAACCTCGCCGGCGACGATTCCGTTCGTGCATTAATGAACACGCCCGACATGCAGTCAGGCATCCGGCTGCTCAGGAATGACAACGGCCTGTTTACCGACGTTACCGCTTCCTCCGGTATCGTCAATACGACCCTTTCTTATGGGCTGGCCGCGGGCATTGCGGATGTCAATGGAGATGGGTGGCCGGATATTTACATTTCCAATGACTACAATGTGCCTGACCGGCTATATATCAATAACCAAAAGGGCGGTTTTACGGATGAACTGCCGCACCAGCTGGGCCATACATCGTTCTCCTCCATGGGCAACGACATCGCCGATATCAATAATGATGGCCGCCCGGATATCTTTACCCTCGATATGCTGCCGGAAGACAACCGGCGGCAAAAACTACTGGCAGGCGCCGACAACGCCGAATCGTTCGATCTGAATCTGCGGGTGGGGTTCTACTACCAGTACATGCGCAATATGCTGCACCTGAATAATGGCAACAATACCTTTAGCGAGGTGGGCCAGCTCGCGGGAATCTCTCACACCGATTGGAGCTGGGCGCCCTTATTCGCCGACTATGACAACGACGGTTGGAAAGATCTTTTTATTTCCAATGGATACGTCCGCGACTACACAAACCTGGACTTCCTGAAGCTCGCCGGCGATAATCTCGGCAACCGGAATGTGATGAGACAGGATCTGTTAGAGCTGGTCAACCGCATGCCGGTATCCCAGCTGAAAAGCTACCTGTTCAAAAACAATGGCAACGGCACGTTCACTGATGTCAGCAGCCAGTGGGGTATCAACATGCCGTCGAACAGCAACGGTGCCGCCTACGCCGACCTCGACAACGACGGGGATCTGGACCTCGTAGTCAATAATATCAATCAGCCTGCCTTTGTGTATGAGAACGTCTCAAATGGTCGAAATCATTATGTAGAAGTCCGGCTGATCGGCGCGGATAAAAACACCCAGGGGATAGGAGCTAAACTATATTGCTACACCGGCGCGAACCAACAATATCTCGAACAGATGCCCACGCGGGGTTTTCAATCCAGCGTCACACCTATCCTGCATTTCGGTCTCGGCTCCGCCACCATTATCGACTCTCTGAGGATCATCTGGCCGCGGGGGGCCTCACAAATACTCACCAGCGTCCATACCGATCGGCTCATCGAATTGAAAGAGGCCGATGCCGTGCCGTGGGAGCCAGCCCATCCGGTGATAAAACCATTTTTCAAAGAGACGGCATCGCCTATACCTTCCGATACGGTCCGTACGACCACCAATGACTTTAAACGCCAACACCTGATGACGGCCCCGATCTCCTTTTCGGGATCCTGCCTGGCAAAAGCAGACGTCAACGGAGACGGGCTGGAAGATATTTATATTGGCGGCCACGACGGGAGGCCCGGCACGATCTGGTTGCAGCAAAAAAACGGAAAGTTTATTAAAAAACAGATATCCGCATTCGACGAAGACAAGGCCTGCACCGACGCCGCCGCGCTTTTTTTCGACGCCAATGGCGATGGGAAACCGGACCTCTATGTATGCTCGGGCGGTTATAACGATCTCGTGCCCGGCGACCGGCGATTGCAGGACAGGCTGTATCTGAACGACGGTCATGGGAATTTCACCCGATCGGCCCATGCGCTGCCGGAAATGTTGAGCAGCAAAAGCTGCGTAAAAACGGCGGACGTCAATGGCGACGGTTTTCCGGATCTCTTTGTAGGCGGACATGTCATTCCCGGCCGTTATCCCGAAACACCGGACAGCTATCTTTTGATCAACGACGGCAAAGGTCATTTTACCGATCAAACGGATACGTATAATCCAACATTGAAACACATAGGAATGGTCACCGATGCGGCTTGGGTCGATCTGAACGGTAATCATCTTCCCGACCTGGTGCTGGTAGGAGAATGGATGCCCATTACCGTACTGGAGAACAGGCGGGGGCGGCTGGTCGATGCTACCAGCCGCTATTTTGACAAGCGTTATTGGGGGTGGTGGAATTGTATCGCGGTCGGCGATTGGAATGCAGACGGACATCCTGACCTGATCGTAGGTAACCTGGGATTGAACAGCCAATGCCAGGTGTCGGATAGGGAACCTGCCGAACTATATTATAAAGATTTTGATGGGGATGGAAGGATCGATCCTATTCTTTGCTTTTATATCCAGCACAAGAGCTATCCGTTTGTCTCAAGGGACGAAATGCTGGACCAGGTCCCCATGCTTCGACAGCGGTTCCCTGATTACAAGAGCTATGCCGATGCCACGATCGCGCAGGTATTCACCCCCGAAGAGCTGGCGGGCGCGAAAATCTTAAGAGCGAACCATTTGGCGACCGCCTTGTTTCTCAGCGACTCCGGTGGAAAATACCACGAAGCACCCTTGCCGTTGCAGGTCCAGTATGCCCCCATCTGCACGATCACTTCTCTGGATTACGACCACGACGGGAGGGGAGACTTGTTGCTGTGTGGAAATATGAATCATGCCCGGCTGCGGTTTGGCAAATACGATGCTAATTATGGCGTGCTGCTGCATGGGAACGACAAGGGAGAATTTACTTATGTGGATCAGCGACAGTCCGGCTTTAACCTGTGTGGTGATGTGCGCGCCGCAGAAAAAATAAATAATATATTACTGTTTTCCATGGATAAGGGGTTGTTAAAAACATACCAGGAGGCCCATTAAAGCAGAACTGGGGAACAATACGACAATAAATATGTACAAATGAGCAATGATCCGCGTCCATTATTCCGGTCCTTTGCGAACCGGACGAAATCATACATTCAATCAAATTTAACTATGATCGCATTCGATAGATTTTTTTTAGTAGTCCTGCTGGTGGTTAGCAATAAAATCGTTTTTAGTCAGGGATCCCCGGAGAACCACCTTTTTTCCTTGACCGATACCGCGGGTGTACCAAAAGAGATCGAAGACCCGGAATGTATCGGCATCAATAAGGAGCCCGACCATGCCACGTTAATGCCCTATGGCTCGTTGAAAGAGGCCCTGGCGGCCAACCGGCACGCCTCTTCCTATGCCCGCAGCCTGAATGGCGCATGGAAATTCAACTGGGTGGATTGGCCTCAGAAACGACCGGTCAATTTTTACAAACCCGGCTACGACGTGTCTGGCTGGAAAGAGATCAAAGTTCCCTCCAGCTTCCAGGTGGAAGGGTATGGCACACCCTATTACAGTAATTTTACCTACATTTTTGAAAAGAACTTCCCGCATGTCATGAGCGCGCCGCCTGTCAGCTGGACAGCTTACCAGGAACGCAACCCGGTCGGCAGTTACCGGAGAAATTTCGATGTGCCGCTGGAGTGGAAAGGCAGGCGTATTTTTTTGACGTTCGATGGAGTAGATGCCGGTTTTTTTCTGTGGATCAACGGTAAAAAAGTCGGTTATAGCGTCAACAGCCGGAACGCGGCGGAATTCGACGTCACTTCATACGTCAAACCAGGCGGCAATATGATCGCCGTGGAAGTGTATCGCTTTACGGTGGGAAGCTACCTGGAGGACCAGGATATGTGGCGCCTCAGTGGTATATTCAGGAATGTCACCTTATGGACTGCTCCCGAAGAACATATCCGGGATTACTTTATCAAAACGGTGTTTGATACAGCATTCCGGAATGCGGATTTGCTCGTAGCGACAAAAGTAAAGAACTACGGCAGCATCCCATCAGCCGCAAGCCAGCTGGAAGTATGCTTGTATAACGGGGACACAAAAGTGCCGGGTGCGGTAGCCAAACACCAGGTTCCTGCGTTGAAGCCCGGTGAAGAAGTGACCCTTCAGGTCGACATCCCGGTGCAGAACCCGGAGAAGTGGACCGCCGAAACGCCAAAGCTGTATACCACTGTGCTGACCATGCACCACGGTGATCAGACGCTCGAAACCATGTCTTCCCGCACCGGGTTCCGCCAGATAGAGATCAAAGGCCGGATATTTACCGTCAACGGCGTGCCTGTCAAATTAAAGGGGGTCAATCGTCACGAAAACTGGCCCGATGACGGCCATGCGATCACCGAAGCGCAGATGATTCGCGACCTCGTGCTCATCAAGCAGGCCAATTGCAACCATGTGCGGACCTGCCATTATTCCGATGACCCGCGGTGGTATGAGTTGTGCGACGAATACGGTATCTACCTGGTGGCGGAGGCGAATCTCGAGTGCCATGGTTCCTGGGACGAGTTTAACGAAGATCCGAGGATCAAGGCTGCATTGATTGAAAGAAACAGGGCCAACGTAGAGAATTTCAAGAATCACCCTTCGGTCCTCATTTGGTCACTGGGTAACGAATGCGGATCGGGCGGGTCCAATTTCCGGGCGATCCTGCAAGTCATCAGGAGCATTGACAGCACCAGGCCCACGCACTACCAGGGTTTCGGAATAGGGTCGGGAAATCCAACAGATATCGACAGTGAAATGTATACCGACGTCGAGAACCTGGTCAAGCATGCCAATGACGCCACGCTGACCAAACCATTCTATCTCTGTGAATATGCCCACGCGATGTTCAATTCAATGGGGTCAGTAGACATTTATAATGATCTCTTTGATAAATACCCAACCTTACTGGGCGGTGCGATATGGGAATGGCAGGATCAGGGTATTTACAACAAAAGGGATCCTAATCACCCGATTACCGCCTATGGCGGCGGATTCGGCGAAACGCCCAATGATCGTTATTTTATTCATAAAGGCGTGGTATTCTCTGACAGGTCGCCAAAACCACATTACCCCGAGCTTAAGCACGCCTATCAATGGATCACCATCCGGGCGAAAGATTTCAGCCAGCAGCTGTTTACCATTAAGAACCGCTATCAATTCCTCAACCTGAGCGGGTTGACTGCCAAGTGGACATTAAGCGAAGACGGAACCGATATTGCTTCGGGCCCCCTGAACGTCGGGCCGATCGATCCGGGCCAGGAAAAGGATATTAAAGTACCGTATACCGTTAAGCCCAAACCGGGCCGCATCTATTTTTTGCGGATTTCTTTCGACCTCGCCGACGATCAGTTGTGGGCTCCCAAGGGATTCGAAGTGGCCGAACAGCAAATTGCCCTGCAGGTGTCCATACCCGCCGTTCCGGTGGATCTGCAAGCTGGACAATTAACGGTACATGATACTGCAGGTGCCATCGATATCGCAGGGACGGATTTTAACCTCGAATTCGACAAAATAAAAGGAACTTTCTCCAAAATAACAAGACGAGGCGAGGAAGTATTGAGGAATGGGGGCGGCCCGATGCTGCACCTGTGGCGGGCGCCCCATCAGAAAGATGATATGTGGGCGTATCGTGGCTGGGAAGAAAATGGATTAAAGTCCCTGCATTGGGTGGCTGACTCTGTCTCCTTTACCCAGCCCTCCCCGGGTGTAGTAAATCTTCGCGTGGAACTGACCGGAACGGGTAAAAGGAATTTCTCGGTGCAGCACCAGGTGGTCTATACCATTTACGCCAAAGGGGTGATCGATGTTGCCAATAATGTACATTTCAGCGACCCTACATTGGTATTAGCCAGACTCGGGGTCAGAATGTTCCTGAATAGTGATCTGGACCGGCTGGATTATCTCGGCCGCGGGCCGATGGAGAATTATGCCGACCGCAAACAGGGTTCCGATGTAGCGCATTATGCGAGCAGCGTTCACCAACAAATGACGCCCTATGAAAAACCAATGGATTGCGGCAATCATGAAGACGTGCGCTGGGCGAATCTGACCTCTGCAAAAGGAGCAGGTCTGACCATTACATCGGACACGGCATTAATGCAGGTCTCCGCACTGCCTTACAGTGACGAGGAAATGGAACCTGTGGAATATAAGATAGACCTGCCGAAAAGCAAAGGTACCGTGCTGGTCATCAGTCATCAAACATTGGGGGTAGGGTCGAATGGCTGCGGACCAAG
Organism: Puia dinghuensis; assembly: GCA_026225275.1. GTDB lineage: Bacteria > Bacteroidota > Bacteroidia > Chitinophagales > Chitinophagaceae > Puia > Puia dinghuensis_B. Next base: position 16,266 of record JAMFSL010000154.1, on the reverse strand, counting down.
ACCACTTGAACCCTACCGGGTCTATGCAAAACCGGCAACATTCAGTTACCAGATAAAGTTGAATTAATAGTTGAACATGCCCACACGATTAATCGTATGCCTGGTTGCGGTAAGCCTGCTGATATCCTCAGCGGTGAGAAGTCAGCAAACTTTCTGCAACCCTTTGAATATAAGTTATCGGTTTGCTTTGGACAAGCCCTCACGCCGTTCGGCCGCCGATCCGGTCATCGTACTATATAAAAACAAATATTACTTGTTCGCGACATCCTCCGGGGGTTACTGGTATTCCAATGACCTACTTCGGTGGACTTTTATGACGACCCCTGACCTGCCTTTCGAGAAAGATGCACCCGCCGCAGCAGTCATCAACGGGGCACTCTATTATATGCCGTTGAACAGTCATATTATTTACAGAACGAATGACCCGGTCAGCGGAAAATGGGAAAAATATAATGATAACTTTCCGCTGGCCATAGGCGACCCGGACTTTTTCCAGGATACGGATGGAAAAGTGTACCTGTATTTTGGCTGTACCAATAACGGCTATCTGCAGGCGGTGGAATTGGATGTGAACAACAAACTGAATCCCATCGGAAAACCTGTGAATGTTTTAAAGGGTGATCCTGTCGATCATGGCTGGGAACGGACCGGCGATTACAATACGCAAACCGACAATCCCTGGACGGAAGCGCCCTGGGTGAATAAGCATAACGGTAAATACTACTACCAATATTCCGCGCCGGGCACACAGTATAAAAGTTATGCTGATGGCTATTATATTTCCGATAAGCCGCTGGGCCCATTCACATACGCGCCTTCCAGTCCATTTTGCGCCAAACCGGAGGGTTATATCGACGGCGCCGGTCACAGCGCGACATTCGCTGATAAATATGGTAATTACTGGCATATTTCCAGTCTGTCCATATCCGTCAAGCATATTTTCGAACGCAGGCTCGGCCTCTTCCCGGTAACCTTCGATAAAGAAGATCATATCATTGCCCATACGGAATTCGGCGATTATCCGATGATCATGCCCGATCATAAAATTAAAGATGTCAGCGAGCTCTTCCCCGGCTGGATGCTGCTGTCCTATAAAAAACCGGCCACGGCTTCGTCCAGCCTGGAGAATCATCCTGCTGCACTTGCATTCGATGAAGATGTGAGGGACTTTTGGAGTGCTAAAACGGGCGATAAAGGCGAATGGCTGAGCGTAGACCTGGGAGCCATATCGACGGTCAGAGCCGTCCAGCTGAATTTTGCGGAAAACAATACGCGGCTCTTCGGCCGGGAGGGCATATTGGCGCAGCAATACCTGTTGGAATACTCCAATGACAACAGCAGCTGGAAAACGCTGGTCGATAAAAGGACAAACGAGGAAGACCTGACCCATCAGTATCATGCTTTCAATACGCCGGTTAAAGCCCGTTATCTGAAAGTGACCAATTACAGAGTACCAGGCGGAACCTTCGCCATTTCAGGTTTCAGGGTTTTCGGAATCGGAACGGGCGAGCGGCCGGCAGAAGTGAGGTCTTTGGTCGTGCTAAGAGACGAATCCGATACCCGCAATGTTATGTTATCATGGAAAAAGGCTGCGAATGCCCTGGGCTATAATATCCGGTTTGGCGTGCAGAAGAATAACCTGAACCGGGTCTACCAGGTGTATGGGGACACCGTTATAACGATCCGTAGCCTGAATAAAGATCAACCCTACTGGTTTGCCGTGGATGCCTTCGGCGAGAACGGGGTGACGAAGATGTTGCATCCCATACAAGCGGAAAAGGCTATAGTCGATTACGTCAATCCATTGCTGGGTACCGCTACTTTGTGGGACAGCGCAGACATCGGATTCAAGCCCACGCACCGGACATGGGGCGCGGAGGTCTTCCCGGGCTCATCCCTTCCCAACGCTATGGTTCAGCTGACCCCGGTAACGCAATTTCATAGCGGTTCGGGCTATCAATACGAAGATACAGTCATCTATGGTTTTGCCCATACCAGCAAGGGACATTGGAATTTGTGCAATATTCCCATCTTGCCGGTTTCGGGCTCCGTATCCGCCGATGATTATTGTTCCAGATATAATCACAGCAACGAGTCCGCCCATCCTGGCTATTACCAGGTTTACCTACAGCGCTATGGCATCAATGCGGAACTGACGTCCACGTTGCGCTGCGCGTATCATAAGTATAGCTTCGGTGATAGGCAAGAACAGGAATTGCTGGTGGACCTGGCCAGGTCAAATGAACGTGTCCGGTCCTGGGATATCGCACAGCAAGACAACTATGTTTTCACCGGGTATCAGCAGGCCGGGGAAAAAATATATTTCTATGCCATCGCCAATCACAGCATCCAGCGTATCGATTCACTTGAAAAAGGTGATCGCATCATCCCGGTCGTTCATTTTTCCAACACCGCCGGGCCGCTGGAAATCCGCATGGGCTTTTCATTCGTGAGCATTCAAAATGCCCGCGAAAACCTGGACAAGGAAATAGGGACGAAATCTTTCGACGACGTGAGGACCGCCGCTGCCCTGATGTGGCAGCAACTGTTGTCCAAAGTCTTAGTGTCGGGCGGAACCGATCATCAACGGCAGCTCTTTTATTCCTGTTTATACCGGTCATTTCTCTGGCCTGCTTTACGCAGCGACATTAATGGCGACTTTACTGATGCCAGCGGGAAGGTCGTCAATAAAGGATTCAATTATTATACAGAACCCTCTTTGTGGGATGACTACCGGAACAAGCTGGTTTTACTGGGCATGCTTTCCCCTACAGTGACTTCCGATGTCATCCGGTCGCTCATCGACAAAGGAGAAAAGACAGGATTTATGCCCACTTTTTTCCATGGCGACCACGCCGCGCCTTTTATTGCAGGATCTTATCTCAGGGGATTACGCGGGTTTGACATCGACAGCGCTTATTATCTCCTCCTGCGTAATGCCACCGTCGAAGGTGGGACCCGGCCGTATATAACCGAGTACAATGACAAGGGGTATATTTCGACGCCCGATATTGCCAGCCCTGTCATCGAAACCAAGGCTAAGGCCGGGGTCACCAAAACGCTCGAATATGCCTATGATGACTATGCCGTCGCACTATTGGCCAGGGCGCTGGGAGACACCGCCAACTACCGGATGCTGATGAAGAGGACCGGCAATTACAAGAACGTATTTGATCCTGCGACCCGGTTCATGCGGGGAAGGCTGGCGGATGGAAGTTGGGTCAGGAATTTCGACCCTGAATATCCCTATTATGAATATATGTACCGGGAGGCTAATGGCTGGGAATCTTCGTTTTTCGCCCCGCAGGACGTGCCGGGACTCGTTCGCTTGTATGGGGGGAAACAGGCGCTGGAAAAAAAGCTGGATTCTCTTTTTACCATTCCGTGGGATGGTGTGGAGGCCTATAATATCTCTGGTTTCATCGGACAGTATTGCCAGGGCAACCAGCCCGACCACAGCGTTCCTTTCATGTATTATTTTGCCGGCAAACAGGAGAAGGCGCAAGTAATTCTGGATAGCATCCTGCATCACTTCTATGGAATGGGCAAATATGGATTGGCTTATGCCGGCATGGATGACGCAGGTGAAATGTCCTCCTGGTATGTATTCAATGCCATGGGCTTTTACCCCTTCTCCCCGGCCGATCCCCGATACATTGTCTCCGTTCCTCTTTTAGGCGGGTCGATATTCAAGTAGGCGATAAGAAAACATTTACCATCCTGAAGACAGGCGACGGTAATAAAATCGTCGATATCAGGCTTGGACAGCAAAAGATCCGGGGATATTTCGTGTCCGATAAAGAAATAAAGGACGGTAACCAAATATTGATCAATACTACCAATTGAAAACAACATTATTTTTTGTGCTCCTTTTATCGACTGCATTAGTCAAGGCGCAGATCTACAAAGACCCGAAAGCTCCGGTTGATGCCCGCGTAGCCGATCTCCTGTCCCGAATGACCTTCGAAGAAAAACTGAGCTATATCGGAGGTATCAACTGGATGTACACCAAGGCTATTCCCCGTTTGGCGGTACCCGGTTTCAAAATGAGCGATGGCCCGGTGGGTACCAGGACGGAAGGGAAAAGCACGGCCTACCCGGCAAGTATCCTGTCAACCGCTACGTGGGATACAACCCTGATTGGCCGCCTCGGCGTGGCGCTCGGGAGGGACGCCCGTTCCAGGGGAGTAAATTTTCTGCTCGGGCCTGCCGTAAATATATACAGGGCGCCTATGGATGGCCGGAATTTCGAATATTCGGGTGAGGACCCTTTCTTAGCCGGCAGCTATGCAGTCAGCTATATCCGGGGGGTTCAAAGCCAGGAGGTCGTAGCGACCATCAAACATTTTGCCGCCAATAACGAGGAATACGACCGGGACAATATCAGCTCAGACATCGATCAGCGGACGTTGCAGGAAATATATCTCGGAGCCTTCAAAGCAGGAGTAAAAAAAGGGAATGTCGGCGCGGTGATGAACAGCTATAATCTTTTAAACGGAACGCATACATCCGAAAACAATCATCTGAACAATGAAATATTAAAAGGGCAGTGGGGTTTTACCGGCCTGGTCATGTCGGATTGGGGTAGCGTTCATGACGGACTCGCGGCTTTCAAAGGAGGGACCGACCTCGAAATGCCGGGAAACGACCATATGATACCAAAATACCTGCTGCCGGCTTTTAAGAAAGGCGAAATCACTGAAAAAGAATTGGACGCCAAAATCACCAGGATTCTACGGGTATGCTTCAGTTATAGTTTTTTCGACAGACCGCAACAACTATCGTCCATTCCGAATGACGATCCGGAAAACGCGAAGGTAGCGCTTGACCTGGCCCGCGGTGGCATCGTCTTATTGAAAAATGAGGCTGACGTTTTGCCCTTACGTGCCGATAAAGTAAAGAAGATCGCCGTCATCGGGCCCAATGCCGATGTATTCAATACGGGCGGAGGGAGTTCACAAACCGATCCGTATCATTATGTAAGTACCCTTCAGGGGCTGAAAAAACTGGCGGGAAACATAGAAGTAAACTACGCCATCGGTATCCCAAGCCTGAGCTATCTGGCTCAAAAATCTGTTTTTTATCCGGACAGTAGTGCGGCTACAATAGGTCTGACAGCCGAATATTACGCTAACAGGGATTTGTCGGGTATGCCGAAGGGAGTCAGGGTAGAAAAAGCGGTCGACCACGAATGGGTCCAGGCACCCGATATTGCCGGCATTGCCGAAGGTAATTTTTCTGCACGCTGGACCGGTGTGATCCGCCCGAAAAAAACGGCCGATTATAAGATCGCAGTCAAAGGCGATGATGGCTACCGGCTTTGGATCGATAATAAATTGGTGATTGACTTTTGGAGCGATCACCAGGCTATTGAAAGGGACGTGATATTGCCATTACAGGAGGGGAGTACCTATAGCGTAAAATTGGAATATTATCAGAACGGCGGCGACGCATCCGTCAGCTTTGCGTGGTATGAACCGGCGGATGAAAATTATAATGACGCCATTGAAACCGCTTCCGCAGCCGATGCCGCTATTGTATGCGTAGGGTTTAATCCACATATTGAACATGAGGGCGCGGACAGGCCATTCGAGCTCCCGGCGGACCAGGATAGTCTGATCCAGGTGGTAGCAAAAGCTAATCCCAATACTATCGTGATCCTCAATGCCGGCGGCGGTATATACATGGAAAAATGGCTGTCGTCGGTGAAAGGGCTGATACATGCTTTTTATCCCGGGCAGGAAGGGGGGACAGCGCTCGCTGAAATCCTGTTAGGTAAAATCAACCCCAGCGGTAAACTGCCTGTCAGCATTGAAAAAAAATGGGCCGACAACCCTTGTTATCAGAATTATTATGATACTGATCATGACAAACATGTGTCCTATAAAGAAGGGGTGCTTGTAGGTTACCGGTACTATACCACCAAAAAAGTGGAACCGCAGTATCCCTTCGGATTTGGGCTTTCATACTCCACTTTTAAATATTCGAATCTGATCGTCTCGGTACGTCAGCAGGGGCGCCGCATCGTTGGAAAGGCTAGTTTCGATGTTACCAATACCGGCGACATGGACGGAGCCGAAGTGGCGGAATTGTACGTTGGGCAGCTTTCATGCCCGGTCTTACGCCCGGTCGAAGAACTGAAAGGGTTTAACAAGATATTTCTTGCTAAAGGTGAAACCCGCCGGGTGACCATACATTTCGATGAATCAGCCTTTTCTTACTACAAAATACAGGAAGGGCGCTTTGACTTCGATGCCGGCAGATTTGCGGTATTGATCGCGAGTTCGGCAGCGCATATCGAGTTAAAAAAAATGATTAAAATTTATTGATCGCCTTGCCGTCCCGGGGGATTTTTGACGGGCAATAGGTTACGGAGCTAGCAGGAAACAAGTCCGCGCGCATTCGGGCGGGGAAAAATTTCCACGCAACCATTTCTAAGTCGCCCCATCTCACTACTCTGAGGGGTCAGCAGTTTTTTAGTCCGGCTTAAAAACCCGTCTTTTCTGCAATTTTTCAACCTGGGAATGCGCAAAAAAAAATGGCTTTATAATTGTGTGACAAACGGCTATCTCGCAAAATCTTGAGTTATGCCTGCCAACACTAACCACACAGCCAGCGCCAGCACCGTCAACAGGAATGTTCTGCTCATAGAAGATGAAGGTGAAATGTGCCTGCTTTTAAATCTCATCCTTGACCAGGAAGGCCTTAGCGTCGAGCATGTAAAAACCATCGCCGCAGCTGAAGCCTATCTTGACCAAAGACTACCTGCCCTGATCGTGCTCGATAACCGCCTGCCGGACGGTTTTGGTCTTGATTATCTGGTTCAGCTGAAAACAAAATATCCCTGGATAAAGGTCATCCTCATCACGGGGGTGGACGCGGCCGCAGCAGACGTTGCCCTGGAACTAGGTGCCGATGCATTTTTAAGCAAGCCCTTTACCAAGGCAAAATTACTGGCATCCGTCAACATGCTGATGAGCTAAATTCGCTTACATTGTAGCATCATTCCTTCATTTATCCCACAACAAATGTTTCAGCCCGGCGAAGAGCAAGAAGGTCATTTACAGAACGAAGAAATAGAAAGGTTGCACTTTGCCATCCGGGCAGCTAATATCGGATTTTGGGAAGTTGACCTCCCGACAAATACCGTTAAATGGGATGGGCGTTGCCAGGAACTTTTTGGCCTTACTAAAGACCTCTATATTCCCTATACGGAAGCCATCCGATACATCCACCCCGATGACCTGGAACCTGTAAACGCTGCCGTTCAAAAAGCGCTCGCCGGTGAGAATGATGGATACTATGATATGCGCTACAGGACTATCGGCGCCAGCGATGGAAAACTTCGGTGGGTCCATTTCAGCGGCCGGGCCTATTTCGATGAACATGGTCAGGCCATCCGCTTCGGCGGTATAGCTCAGGATATCACAAATCCCCATAGTTTATTCAAAAAGACGGAGCAAACACTCCGGGACCAGGAAGCTCTTTTCCGGCATGTCACCAGCAGCGCGCCTACGGGTCTCTGGCTATCCGACGAAGCCGGCGGCCTCACGTACCTCAATAATACACTGGTTGAGTGGACGGGAATGGCTTATGATGACCTGCTGGGCGCAGGATGGGCCAATGCCATCATTGAGGAAGACCGCGCCCGAAGTGCGGAAACTTTCCTTACCGCAGTTACAGCCCGCGCCCATTACGATACCCGGTTCAGGATTAAAAAGGGAGATGGCGCCGTCGTCTGGTGCCGGGCAGCCGGTGATCCTTATTATCGTGAGGATGGCAGCTATGCCGGCTACGCCGGGTTTTGTATGGACATCGATGAGCTTGTCAAACAGCAACAGGCCGCCATTCATAGCGAAGAACGTTTCAGGAACATCGTCGAACAATCCCCCATGGCTATCGGCCTGCTGCGTGGCCGTGACATGGTTGTCGAGCTCGGCAACGATGTCATTTTCCAGGTATGGGGGAAAACCAGAAACATTATTGGCAAAGACCTGCTTGACGCTCTTCCCGAGATCAGGGATCAGGTCTTCATGTCCCTTTTACAAGAGGTGTACGACACCGGCCAACCCTTCTTTGGCAATGGCACTCTGGCGCGTCTGGAACGGAATGGCCGCCTGGAAGACGTGTATTTTAATTTTGCCTATACCCCAATGCGCACCGGTGGCGAAGTTTCCGGCGTCCTGGTACTCGCCACCGAAGTCACCGAACTAGTGCTTGCCAGAAAGGCTGTTGAGGCGAGCGCGGCCAAACTTAAGGCCGTTATCGATTTCGCGCCGGCTGCTATCGCGCTGTTTTCGGGGCCTGACCTGGTCGTCGAAATCCCCAACCAGGCTTTTCTTGATATTGCCGGCAAGGGAAGGGAAATCACAGGTAAACCCCTGCGGGAGGCTATGCCCGAGCTCATCGACCAACCCTTTATGCAGATCCTGGATAACGTCTACCGCGGCGGGAAAGCCTATGAAGCAGTCGGTATGCCGGGCAATATCATTCAAGACGGAATCCTGACCGAACACTATTTCAATTTTTCCTACATTCCCCTGGTCGACAATGAAGGCAAGGTCTATGCTATCCTCGACGTTACCATTGACGTGACGCAGGATATCCTAATCAAGAAAAAGATCGAAGAGAGCGAGGCTTTTTTAAAGGAGGCCATTGAAGTCGCCGAACTGGCCACCTGGACCATCGACGCCAACACCAGCCAGCTGACCTATTCCAGCCGGCTCTATGACTGGTATGGAATCGATCCGGAAAAACACGATATCAGTGCCGTATTCGACCTGATCGAACCTGGTGACCGGCAAAGAGTGGCCGATGCCATTCAAAAGGCCATGACATCCGGCTCCGACGGCATCTTCGACGAAGAATTTACGATCAACAGCCTGGAAACCGGCCGGAAAAGAGTCGTCCATTCCCAGGGTAAAGTCCTGCTGGATACGCAGGGAAACCCGGCCAAACTAATTGGTACTGCCCAGGATATCACCGTCCACCGGCACCTACAACTTGCCCTGGAACAGGAGATCCAGCAACGCACGGAAGAACTGGATGCCAGCAATGAAGAATTGCAGGCTGCCAATGAAGAGCTCGCCACCGCCAACGAAGAGCTGGCTGTTACCAACGAAGAACTCGCCGTCACTAATGAAGAGCTTACCCAATCGAACGATAATCTCCACATCTCCAACCAGGACCTGCAGCAATTCGCCCATGTTGCCAGCCATGATCTGAAGGAACCGCTGCGGAAGATCCAAACCTTTCTTAGCCGGCTGGAGATCGACACGGCCAATGTCTATTCGCCCAAAAGCGTCACCTTTTTCCAGAAGATCAACCACTCCGTTAACCGTATGCAGACCATGATCGAAGGCATTCTGAATTACTCCAGGGTCAATGCCGGCGATCAAGAAATGGAAGACGTATCCATCGGCGCCATTATTTCCAATATACAATACGACCTTGAAGTGCTGATCACCGAAAAAGGCGCCACCCTTAAATACAGCGAGCTACCCACCGTCGAAGGTTCGCCGATATTGCTGTACCAGCTGGTCTATAACCTGATCATAAACGCTTTGAAGTTCGCAGCCGCCGACCGCCCTCCATTTATTACTATTACAGCCGAGCCTGTGCTGCATCGCAATGCCCATTTTTATAAAATAGAGGTTGCTGACAACGGAATTGGATTCCAGCAGGTTGATGCAGAAAAGATTTTCAATACCTTTACCAGGCTGAACACAAAGGATCATTATGAAGGCACGGGTCTTGGGCTTGCACTTTGCAAAAAGATCACGCTGCGGCATCATGGATCTATCGAGGCGTATGGAGAAATTGACAAGGGTGCGCGATTCGTCATTTATTTACCCAAACATCAACTCTTTTCTAAATTGATTTAAGTTCCATGAGCAAGCATATCCTTTTAATCGACGACGACCAGGAAGATGCTGAACTATTTTCCGATGCGCTTAGCGAACTGGAAATAGACGCCGTTGTGGCCCATTTTTATGACGGCAATAAAGGGGTTGAAAAATTAAAGGAAAAAGCGATTCCCATGCCCGACATTATTTTCCTGGACATCAATATGCCTCATATCAACGGATGGGATTGTCTGAGAGAATTAAAATCCGTCGCGCATGTCCAGAAAATCCCTATCGTCATGTACTCGACCTCGAGTTTCGACAAGCAGGGTGTCCAGCCCGAGGACGTCGGAGCCAATGCCTTTCTGACTAAGCCCGGGCATTTCGGAGAATTGAAAGCCAAAATTTCATTGCTCTTCTCCACGTTGCTGCCTGCAGGAAATGAATGAGACCATCGCTTATCGCCTGCCCTTAGCGAATTTTTCATGCACATGGCAGTAAACATCTGTAATCCTTTTGGCCGCTGAAAATGGTTTTCATTTGATTGTACCAACTATAGATGTACGCGTCCGGCTGTGTCATGCTGGGATATTGAAAAATTTAAAGGGGATGCCGGGATGGATGGCTTTGCTCCTGAGCATCAAGAAAGGGTCTTCGATATGTTTGAACGGCTGCACGGCCCAGATAAGTACACAGGTACGGGCATCGGGCTGGCGATCTGCCGCAGGATTATGGATAACAACGGCGGGTTTAACCAGGCGCATGGAGTGCCCGGGGAAGGGGCCGTATTTGAGCTATTTTTCCGGTATGAATAAAACATTTAAGTCCGGCTTCTTTTTACCTATTTGCCATCAGCTTCCTGTATCATTATGGCCTTACCAATTGCAATGCTAAGGTTGCTTTCTTTTTCGCTATCACAATGTACCCAGCGGCCATTAACTTTTTTGATCTTAATGTCCGACATGATCGAACGGTTTTGACCTGGGTTAGTTCTGAAGTTTTTGACAATATAATATGTTTGGGAATGGTGTTTCTCCACCTGTGCTATAAGCGGAACTACCCGGCCAGAAGTTTCCAGTGGATAATTAAAAGCAATGCTATAATTGGAGACAATCATACGGAATGCTTTTTACGGGGGTTTTCAAAAAATATGCCGCGTGAAAATAGGAAGATAAATTGGCAGACTTAATGCCGAATAGTCATAAATGTGCCTTTATAAGATTTTCCTTTATAATCGAGTTACCAGCTGGAAAATTACTAGGGCTAAACAGGTAGCAAGTGGATATTACACTTGGGTTTAAAGCCTTATACATAAAATAGATTTATTATATTACGGCGTTTGACTGGTGAATGGCTTACCATTGAGCAATGGTGCTTAGGAAACATCATACTCAAATGGTAGCCGAAAAATTTAAAATAGATTTTAATTTTCCAGTAGACAAATCAAAATTGTCATACGCCTCGCTGGTGAAATAACTTTCCATCACGGAAAGTCTTATTACGTAGTTAGTAATTTCCAAAGCCCAAACGAAAAAGGTAAAAGCGTCTTACCCGATTTAGAGATCTTGCGAAAGGATGGTAGATGGGTTCACCTGGACCCCATGAAAGAAACAGATTTGAGCGACTTTATAGGAAAGGCAACCGACGGGTTTGAGTCGAACCATCCGGGCGGGGCAAATAGCAATCTGAAAAGTTCCTCCTAATTGATTTGACGTCGTTGACAAGTAAGGGAGAAGGACATAGTTCGTAGAAATAAATACCGGAATATTTTTGTTCAAGTGCTGGTCTGGGAATTGCACGAAATATTGAACAAAGCGATGTGAAAATGGGTATACTAGTCACTAATCCTTCGAAACATAAAGAGATTTTGTGCATCGAAGAGCACGGGGAAATTTGCCTTTTGCTAAGCAAAATGCTGAATAGCAATGAGTTTAAAATCTTTCATGTAAAAGACAAAAAGCAAGCCGCTGAGTACCTGAAAGTGCAACAACCCTTGCTGGTTGTTATTGAAAATAATTTTTTTGAGGATACTGGGATAATGTATGCCGTAGACCTTAAGGCAAAGCACCCAGGCACCAAGCTTATAATGCTTTCTGCACAGGGTGGCGAGCGCAAGGAGGCGGCGTATAAGGCAGGAATAGATGCCTTTCTGGCTAAGCCCTTTACAAAATCTCAACTTTTACATTCCGTAACCTCCTTAACAAACTAGCAATAAGGTTTGACACTACATCATTTCCGCATGTTAAAAAACTGATCAGTATCTTGTGCGCGGGATGAGATTCGAACCGACGCTGTATTTCAATTAGTTATGTGTTCTGTTCGCCATTTGATCGCCGGGTTTTGCAGGAGAACAACCCTGAGCGGTTAGGAAAAGCCTGTCGCACAAAGTTAGACTTTTTTATGGGATTTCGGATTGGGACGAGACAAGCCCCAAACACCTGCAACGTTATTGCGATGAACTTGCTTACCGATTTAATTCCCGTAAATTGTGGCGGCTTTTATGATAATAAAATACAGCTGTTGCTTCCTTTGTACTTGATGGATACCAAGGCGCCTGATTTGGCATTGGTTGTTGAGAAGATTAATGATGAGACTTACAGTGCTCGGACCCGCTTGACGTTAGGAATGACGTATAACAATGCCAGCCAGATTGATTCTTTGTCCGCATAGTAAGTGGCTACAGCCCTAAAAACGCCGATTTTGATGAGACCAAAACCTAACCAAAACATGTTTTATAAAACGCAAAAATGAGAAACCTAATTTTTATTTTGTTATTGGTTGGATGCAGTTCAAAAAGACCTAAAGCTGGCTTTTACAGAAGCATTTATGATAAAAATTTCTTCTCGGCGAGATTTACGCTAGATGAAAATGGAATCGCAATAGGTCAACCGAACTCTAAGATTGAATTGAAGGAGGGTGATACTATAATGTTTCAACGAGGCGCTTATAAGGTTTCATTTTATCGTGTGCCCGATAACGAAACCGCTCCTAAGAACAGAATTACGTCTGGCTCAGGCCCATTTAGAATCTGGTGGGATAAGTTTTCGGACTCTGCAATAGATAAAATTGATACAAACGGCTACATTTCATACTTACCGACATTCCAGCCCTAGTCAATCCTTTATATTTTTCCTGTCCCATATTATATAGGGACACATGCGGGCATCCATGAATAGGTTGACAAAATTTAAGCCATAGGAATCATTAAATGTTCTATATAGGATAGGTGGTCGGTTTGGGCTGATCAAACGCCTGCATGGTAAATCTCGTGGAATATACAAATGCCATTGTTGAGCTTTTGAGGAAGGTAATGTATGATTTTAGAGGCCGCAAAAAAAGGAAAGCGTGCCGCGGTGAAGAAAAATCGGCTCCGACGTTCCTGCCGGAGCCGCCGTTGCTATAACCAAAAACCAGTAACCGTTTAAACCTTATCCTATAGTAAGGGAAGTTATGTAAATGATTCCACATAGACAAGGCGGGAAGGTTTGCATGAAGCGTGACTGCAGTTGATTTGGTTGTAGCCGAACGATCGCTATGTCAACTGCTCACCACCTTGTCATCGGAACAGATTGTCCTTTCGCAGAGGAATTCACGATTGCGCTTCAACAAACCTACGGCATGACCACGGTATGGAGTTCGGACGATGTCGCTGCGGTTCCAGCGGGAATATGACCGATAAGTAGAGAAAAAACATAGCGACTCTTCCTTTTAACAGGCCGACGACAAGAATTTGGTCTGTGGATAACAGCAAACTAATATTCTTATCAAAAATACTATCTTTGTTAGTATTAAACCTATATTTCCATGACATCAGGTTCTCCGGCAGGCAGTTTTTTCATTCCCGACTTTGAGTACGAGGGAAAAGTGTTCGACGTTACGTTGGATTCATGGCGAATGCATCAGACAGGCGAGATTGAATATCATATCCGTCATTTTCCTGCGAACAAATCGCCTATGCTCGTGAAGCGCGGAAATGTATGGCACGATCTATATGATCGAAGCACTTCGGAGACTGATGCACTCGTTCGATCATTGGGCAAGGCACTGGACGAATATCTGTTATTGTCCGGGCGGATTCTTCCATTTTGACGAGCACATGATAATAGTTTTAAATGAACATTTCCCGCCGACATCATTATTTGCCAGAATTCTATTTGAAGGGCTTTACTAATTCCCAGGGGCTGTTTGCTGTCTACAGTGTGCCGAAAAACCGGATCAAAAGAAATTTGCAGCCACCCAGTTCACATTTTTTTGTCAAAGATCGCAATTCCATGCGCTTGAACGGAGCCATGACCGATATTCCCGAACGAGCCTACTCAATAGTGGACAATCGGATGGCGGGAATCTTTCAGAAATTACAGGCCTATCAGGGTGTTCCCAAACTCTCGGTACATGAGATGACTGGCCTTTATCATTTTCTTTCGAACCTGTTTTGGCGAAACCCTGCCGCAGATGCACAATTTGAAAAAACGGTGGATCTTTCGAATGTTAGGAACCTTTTTAGTCAAACATTCCGGCAGGCATCGACGGGTTTGCCCGAGCCTGTTCTTGACGATAAGGACTTAATTAGTCTTATGCGGCCTTTGGCAGGAACAATTTCCATTGAAAAATCGAAAGCGCAGAATTTTCGGGATTGGGGGATTTTATACAATCCCAAAGGGGTTTTTATTTGCAGTGATCGGCCATTCATAGCGCGCGATACGAGTAATATATTCGGTTCAGATTTTATTGTGCCCCTAACCAAACACCATTTATTGATAAAAACTGCTCAACCGATTCCAAGGGTTCCCCCCATCATTGCTTATTTTATCCAGTTAGCGCTTGTGCAGCAGGCGAAAGACTATTGTGCGAGTCCGGACAGGGAGCTCATCCAGGCTATCTTAGATGATCCTTCCTATTACACTATGGAACTTCTTCGGGACGCTATTTTTGGGTTTATTGCGAGTAATCGCCCGGTCGTGCAAGACAAATAGCAATTCGATGAAAGGACACGATCTGTACCCCGTGAAAACACCCATGTCGTTTACTTAAGGCAAAAAAGGGTGTTTCCACGGTGAGATGAGTATTGATAATGAAGTAATTTGTAGATATATAAGAAGGGGCTGTCTTTAAGACGCAAACCAATAAACGATTACCGAATTGATTTAACCAACGAACTAAACTACCATATCAATGACAACGAAGCATTCAAAGGCCGTCACACACACGGCCAGGAGGGGGCCTTCACCAGGAACCGCCTGCTTCCCTTCGGTCATTTGATAATCAGCATATTAAGGATGGGTAAGACGGGCTTACAACGGGAGATGGATAGCTTCTTCAGGGAAACGGAAAACGAGGAGTTCAGCATCCGGAGGATCACCAAAGGAGGCTTCAGCAAGTCGCGTCGGAACCTGGCGCCGGAAGCTTTTCTGGAGCTCAATGATTTGGTCTGGCGGCGATTTTACCAACAGGTCGACTACTTGGGTTATCACGGTCATAAGCTGCTGGCCGTGGACGGGACCTTTCTGAACCTGCCCAACCACGAGAGCATCCGGGAGGAATTTGGTGTTCGGGGCATGGGCAGGGGAACGAAAAAGGATGTGCCTAAAAGTATGTGCCTGCTATCGATGCTCTATGATCCGGTGAACTACCTGACGCTGGATGTTCAAACCGGTCCGACCGATGGAAGCGAAATGGATCTACTGATGAAGCATCTATCGAAAATTGGCAAGGGAGATATATTGATGCTGGATCGCGGTTACCCGAGCAGGGCGCTATTCGCTGCCTTACAATCGAAGGCTATTCATTTTGTAGTACGCATGGTCATGAATTGGTTGCCGGTAAAGAAATTCATGCAAAGCCGGAAGCAGGATATGGAGGTTACACTCGAAGTGCCCGACGGCGACT
Organism: Puia dinghuensis; assembly: GCA_026225275.1. GTDB lineage: Bacteria > Bacteroidota > Bacteroidia > Chitinophagales > Chitinophagaceae > Puia > Puia dinghuensis_B. Next base: position 535 of record JAMFSL010000154.1, on the reverse strand, counting down.
ACGAAAGATATAAGCAACAGTTCCCCTCGATCAGAAAGACAGTGAAATGCAGGCTGGTAAAGGTATTGGGGGACAACGGTGAGCAGCAGGTAATCTGTACTTCGCTGCTCGACAATGCAAAATACAAACCGGCAGAATTAGGTGACCTATACCGCATAAGATGGGGCATTGAGGAAGGATATAAAATGTATAAGGCACGTGTCCAGGTCGAAGCCTTCAGCGGAAAAACGGCAACGGCAGTCAAGCAGGATATCTATGCCAAGGCTATGATGATGACCATGTGTGCTGCATTAGCTTTCCCGATAGAGGAGCGGGTGATCAAGGAATATAAAGAGGACAGGAAAAAGGGAATGGTCAAACATCTACGCAAGATCAATCGCACCTTTGCCTATTGGTCTACAAAAGGTATTCTGATCGGCATGTTCATCAAAAGGATGGTAACGCGCGCCCTGGCTGTCTTTGACAAGCAGGTGGAAGCCAACACAGAAGTCGTCCGACCCGGGAGATCCAACCCGCGAAAGAAAAGACCACCCAG
>JAMFSL010000153.1 GCA_026225275.1 Puia dinghuensis | reverse complement strand
TGCAGCACGCTCTGGAAGGCGCTGGAATGGGTGTTGCATCGTTTGTAAAGATTGGCTTAAGCCACCAGCAGACTACAGCCCCTCACATCGCTGTTGTCCGCCCTGCCCGAGACTTCAAATCGCCGGTCGGGCCCTATGCGGCCGATATCTTCCGTCGCCAGAAAGCTGCAGGACCAGATATTCGCCAGATCGATGATATTGAGCAGCCCTTCGCCCTGTATCATCACATCCAACGGATCGTCTTCTCTCCTCACCAATGCCCTCATCCAGGGAGGACAGGCGAATAGTCCGTTCCCGTAAGAATAGGCCTGCGAAAGCAATTCCGTCATTCCATATTCGGCATGAATGGAGGATACCCCCAGCCGCTCTTTTAAATAGTCGTGTAATTCGTTGCGGGTGATCTCCCTGCGCCTGCCCTTCATCCCGCCGGTCTCCATGACCACCGTATGACGCAGGGACATCGCATATTTTTCTGCGAAGTCCAGCAGCGCAAAGGTCACTCCGATCAATAAAGTCTTTTGCCCCTGGCGTTCCAGTTGCTGCAATACGGCATACAAAGCCTCATGGTCATAGAGATAAAAACCGCTATCCCGATGGCCGCTCTGGCCGATCAGTTCATGCACCATCAGCACGAGAGAAGAATGTGACCTTTCCAGGTAAGCCGGCAGCAGTCCGATGACACACCACTCTCCTACCGGCCCGTAAAACCGCTCGAAACCAGCTGTAAAACTGTTCCTATACACGCTTAGATCTCTTACTTCATGCCGGCTGGTAACTAGTCCCGTCGTTCCGCTGCTTTCAAAGACGATCTCCGGGATAAAATCGCCCGTGCGGACCGGATGGGTCTTGAACAGACTCACCGGCAGAAAGGGAATCTCAGGGAGAGTCAGGACGCGGTCCGGTTGTATACCCAGCGTATCGGTAAAGCTGCGGTATAGCGGATTATTGTCATATTGAAACCGGAAAGTCTGTATGGCTCCGGAAATAAAATCCTTATCGGTCAACTCGAAAAGCCCGTCGGCCGAAAATGGGGTCTGTTGGATCATTCGTCATTATTATTCAATCGAATGGGTCACAGACGCGGTTTTGTTAAAAAAGTGCTATGGCCCAATCAAAATTAAGCTCTTTTAAACAAAATTAGGTAGGTTTGTAGCTATCAAATCAGCATCATGAAGCCTGGTTCTTTCCTGATACCCACTATACTGATTGCACTGATCCTTACTACCCTGGTCGTTGTAAGCTGTAGCAAGAACAGCAGTGGCAAACCTAAGTTAAGCCTCGAATCCATCACCAAGACGGTACAGCTCAATGACTCGATGATCGCCACCTTCAAATTCAGCGGCGCCTCTGTCAGCGGCGGCACTTTTATTTCCATCCGGAACAGGCTCAACCAGCAGCCTCCCCAGATCCCCCCGATCGACACGCTGCCCAATCCCATCCCCACTTACCAGGCGAATTCCGGCGAATACAGATATTCGCTTGCCCAGAATACCAACGCTCTCTCTTCAGGCGGCCCTCAGCCTGATACGCTCGTATTCCAGTTCTTTACGCTGACAGCCGACAGCGTATCCAGTGATACCGTTTCCTCGCCGATGATTATAGTGCTGAATCAATGATCCTGACCCTGTAAGTCCATCGCAGCTCAACCTAAACACTGTGCTCAGAAAAATACTCGATTTTTTTGTCTTCAGCAGCCTTTATGTTGCCCTTTGTGCCATGCTGCTTATCTGGCAGACGAGCCACTTTCTGCTGGGTTTGTCACCGCCAGACCGGCTCATGGGATTTGCTTTCTTTGCTACCGTCTGCAGTTATAATTTCCACTGGTATCTGACTCCACGTTCTGTCAATCCTTCCAGGCGTATCCAGTGGACGCATCGCCACCGGGTGTTACACTTTGTGCTGTACCTGGTCGGAGGGTTGGGTGCAGCCGTCTACTTCTTTTATCTGACGTCCTTCATCGTCGCCCTGCTGCCGGCCATTCTGCTGACTTTCCTTTATTCGGCGCCCAAAATACCGCACAAGGCTTTTCACTGGCTCAGGCGGATCGCATTCGGCAAGACCTTGTACCTGGCCTTTGTATGGGTATATGTCACCACCGTGCTGCCGATCATTATCGCAGGGGCACACTGGCATCCTTCCTTTATCCTGTTCACGGCGAGCCGGTTCTTCTTCATCTATGCCTGCTGTCTTATATTCGATTATCGTGACCGGGAAGACGACAGGGGCCACGGCATCGTGAGCATGATCACCCTCCTGCCTGAAAAAGGAATCGACCGGTTGTTCTATGGTTCGATGATCCTTTTTTTTCTTACCAGCGTGACCCTCTACCATTATCATTACCCCGCCTTTTATATCCTGTTGCTCCTGATTCCGGGCGTGGTAGTGACAGCAATATATAAAGAGGCTAAACGGAATTTTTCCGATGACCTCTATTATATCCTCCTTGACGGCATGGTAATGTTTTCCAGCCTGCTGATGCTAATCTTCAGGATTTAATTACATTTGTCCCTCAAACGGATGTTTTTATTATGGCAAAAAGTGCGAAAAACGAGTCCTTCACATCTTCACTCCCGTCAAAGTCATGGGATTTCCTGAAAAAATATATCGATAACGCCTCACCGGTAGGTTTTGAGAGCAGCGGACAGAGACTCTGGCTCGATTACCTGACGCCCTATATCGACAGTCATTTTACCGATCCCTATGGCACAGCCGTCGGCGTGATCAATCCGCAGGCGCCTTTTAAGGTGGTGATCGAGGCGCACGCTGACGAGATCAGCTGGTTTGTCAACTATGTTACTCCGGAAGGATTGTTATACCTCAAGCGCAATGGCGGCGTCGACCACCAGATCGCGCCTGCTCAACGGGTCTTCATTCATGGTAAAAAGGGAAAGGTGGCTGCCGTATTCGGCTGGCCCGCCATTCATACCCGTCTGGGTAATCCCGATTCCAAAGAGCAGCAGCCCAAAGTGGACAATCTTTTCCTCGACTGCGGAGCCCGCAGCAAAAAAGAGGTAGAAGAGCTGGGTATTCATATCGGCGCCGTGGCGACTTACCAGGATGGCTATTCCGAACTGGCGTATGATTATCTGATCGGCAGGGCTTTCGACAACCGTGTCGGCGGCTTCATGATCGCAGAAGTCGCTCGCCTCATCCGGGAAAATAAAAAGAAATTGCCCTATGGGCTGTATATCGTGAATGCCGTTCAGGAAGAGGTTGGCCTCCGCGGAGCGGAAATGATCGCCAGGCGTATTAAGCCCAATGTGGCTATCGTGACGGATGTTACGCATGACACGTCCACGCCGATGATCAATAAGATCATTGAAGGGGATATCGCCTGTGGCAAAGGCCCTTCTCTCGCCTACGGCCCGGCCGTGCATAACAAATTGCTCAGCCTGGTGCAGGAGGCCGCTGAAAAGCATAAGTTGCCCGTACAGCTGCGGGCGGTGTCCCGTAGCACGGGTACAGATACGGACTCCTTTGCCTATGCCAATGACGGATGTCCTTCCGTATTGATATCCATCCCCCTGCGCTATATGCATACCACCGTGGAAATGCTCCACAAAAGAGATATTGAACAGACCATACAGCTCATGTACGAGACGTTGCTGATATTGACGCCCAAAACAGATCTGAGTTACTTATAAAAACCAATGGCGATGCTTAGAAACAACTGGACACTTCCGGAAATAAAAGAAATTTACGATACTCCTCTCCTGGACCTGATCTATCGTGCGGCTACTATTCACCGTGAGTACAACGAGACAGGAGAAGTGCAGGTATGCACCCTGTTGTCTATCAAGACCGGCGGATGCCCCGAGGATTGCGCCTATTGCCCGCAGGCTGCCAGATACAGTACCGGCGTGAACGTACAGGCGCTGATGCAGAAGAAAGAAGTATTGGAATACGCTGCTAAAGCTAAAGCTGCGGGAAGCACCCGTTTTTGTATGGGAGCCGCATGGCGTGAAGTAAGGGATAATAAAGACTTCGATAGGGTGCTGGAGATGGTAAAAGGCGTCAATGAATTGGGCATGGAAGTCTGCTGTACCCTGGGCATGCTGAACGAAGACCAGGCTAAGAAGCTGGCAGATGCCGGACTGCACGCCTATAATCACAATCTCGATACCTCCGCCGAATACTACAACGAGATCATCTCCACCCGTACCTATGACGACCGGCTCGAGACCCTCGACAACGTGCGCAAGGCAGGCGTAACCGTCTGCTGCGGCGGCATCATCGGCCTTGGAGAATCTCATGAAGACCGGATAAAAATGCTCCATACGCTTTCCACGCTGCCGGCACATCCCGATAGCGTTCCCATCAATGCCCTTGTCCGCGTAGCCGGCACTCCCCTTGCCAACAACCCAAAAGTGGATGTCTGGGATATGGTCCGGATGATCGCCACGGCGCGTATACTGATGCCGGCAACAATGGTAAGGCTTAGCGCCGGACGCGCTGAAATGAACCAGGCTGAGCAGGCGCTGTGTTTTATGGCAGGCGCCAACTCCATCTTCGCAGGGGATAAACTGCTCACTACACCCAATCCCTCTTTTGAAGAAGATAATCTGATGTTTGAATTGCTGGGATTAAAACCAAGAGTGGCCTTCAAGGATGAGAAGGAAATGGCCCGGATAAATTAACCGCTTTTCCACTGCGGCCTATAGATCGATGGCGATCAATGATGACGCATCTGGCTCTGAAGATCGTTGCGTAAATCGCCGTTCTTAAGGGGACGAAGCTGTTGTATTTCCTCACAGATATACGTGTTGCCGGCCAGCACTTCATCGATGGCGGTGACCATTTCCGTGCTGGGGGAATTCTTAGTGACATAGCCGTTTGCCCCGTTACGCAGCATTTCGTTGACATAGGATCGCTCTGCCTGCACAGACACACCGATGATCTTCATATCAGGAGCAAATTCCCGGATCGTTCGGGTAGCTTCGATCCCGTTGACAGGCGTCATATTAATATCCATCAGGATCACATCCGGTTGCAGGCTTCTGGCTGCCTCAATAGCCTCACGGCCGTTGGCACACTGTGCTATAACACTTAACCGGGGGACCTGGTTGAGTACCCAGCTCCATGCTTCCCGTACGTGAAAATGATCGTCGACGATAATTAGCTTGATCATGGAAGGTATTTTCTGCCTGTTCCAAAATTAGCGTTTAAACAATAATAAAAAAGTAAAAGAAGTAAATCCGGCAACTATTACCCAGTTTCCGTGAAATTCAAGCTGGGACTACTTAGCAGAGACTAGTAAGTAATGCTTATAAACAACGGCCTGAAAAAGTCTTCGCCTGGAAAAGTCTTCGATGAAAGATCGGTCTTATTGTACCAGCGCAAGTTCCAACACCTGTTGCATCGTCCTCACATAATTAAACTTTAGTCCTTTGATAAAAGAAGAGTCAATGTCCCGCACATCCTTCTCATTCTGCCAGCAGAGGATGATCTCCTTGAGACCCGCACGTTTGGCTGCAAGGATCTTTTCCTTTATTCCGCCGACCGGAAGTACCTGGCCGCGTAAGGTGATCTCGCCTGTCATCGCCAGGTAGGGTTTCACCCGTTTGCCGGTAAAGGCAGACGCCATGCTACTCATCATGGTAACGCCGGCGCTGGGCCCGTCTTTTGGAACGGCGCCTTCCGGGACATGGAGGTGAAGCGTTTTCTTATTGAAGTCCTCGGGATCGATATCGTATTTCCGGGCATTGGACTGCAGGTAAGTAAATGCAGTCACGGCACTCTCCTTCATCACATTTCCCAGATTGCCGGTTAGTTTGAGATCTCCTTTGCCGTCACTGAGACTGGTTTCTACGAAAAGGATATCTCCTCCCACATACGTCCAGGCGAGTCCGACCGCTACACCTGGCATGTTGGCCACCTTATACAGATCATTACTATATTTCGATTTCCCCAATACCTTCTCCACATCGGCCTGCGTCAGCTGGGCTTTTAGTTTGCCTTTCATGGCGAATTCCTTGGCCTGGTAACGCATGATCGATGCCAGTTGGCGATCCAGTTCACGCACCCCGCTCTCACGCGTATAGTCCTGGATAACCTTCTCCAGCACTTTGTCGCCGATCTTGAAGTTCATGGGCTTCAGGCCATGCGCCTCTTTTTGTTTGGGCACCAGGTGAATCTTCGCTATCTCTACCTTTTCTTCTACGGCATAGCCGCTTAAGTCAATAATTTCCAGTCTGTCCCTTAAAGCCAGCGGAATAGCGTTGATATCGTTGGCCGTGGCGACGAACAACACTTTACTCAGATCATATTCGAGCTCGAGATAGTTATCGTAGAAGGTATGATTCTGTTCCGGGTCCAGCACCTCCAGCAGGGCGGAGGATGGATCGCCACGGAAATCGCTGCCGGTCTTATCGATCTCATCCAGGATTATCACGGGGTTGGAGGATTTTACTTTCCTGATCGACTGTAATATCCTACCCGGCATGGCGCCGATATAGGTCTTCCGATGGCCACGGATCTCGCTTTCGTCATGGAGGCCGCCCAGGCTGATCCGTACATATTTACGGCCGATCGCGCTGGCTATGCTGCGACCCAGAGAAGTCTTGCCGATACCGGGAGGGCCGACGAAGCAGAGGATGGGGCTCTTCATATCGCCTTTCAGCTTGAGCACAGCGAGGTATTCCAAAATACGCTCCTTCACCCTGTCCATCCCATAGTGATCATGATCCAGTATTTTTTTGGCCTTTTTAAGATCGTAGGAATCGGCCGTATAATCGTCCCAGGGTAATTCCAGCATCAGATCGAGATGGTTGTAGACCACGGAATAATCCGGCGTACTGGGGTGCATCCGCTCCAGCCGCTCGATGCCCTTGCGAAAGAGGTCTTTGGCTGCGACCGGCCACTTCTTGCCCTCCGCCTTCTTCAGCATTTCCTTTACCTCTCTTTCATTGCTGTCTCCGCCCAATTCGTCTTTAATGCTCTTCAGCTGTTGCTGTAAAAAATATTCCCGTTGCTGTTTGTCCAGTTCCGTCTTGGTCCGGTTCGTCAGTTTGTTCTTCAGCTCGGCAAATTGCAACTCGCGCTGCAGCAGTTGCATCAATAAGTCCGCGCGGGATTTGATATGATGAATTTCCAGCAGTTGTTGCTTTTCATGCAGCTCGGTATTGAGGTTACTGGAAACGAAGTGGATGAGGAAAGAAGGATTTTCAATATTCTTTAGAATAATGCTGGCTTCGGACGGGATATTGGGCGACAACTGGATGATCTGCGATGCGAGATCTTTAATATTGGATACATAGGCATCAAAATCCTGCTCCTTGGGTGCCTCTTCTTCCTGCAGCAACACCACCTGCGCCTTGAAATAAGGATCCTCCGCTGTAATTGCCCCTACTTTGAAACGCCTTTTACCCTGCAGTATCACTGTCGTGCCGCCATCCGGCATCTTTATCAACTTGATAATGCGGGCTACTGTGCCGACATCCTCGAGATCCAATACGCCGGGATCTTCGATGGTGCTGTCTTTCTGGGCCAATACTCCGATTAGTTTGTCCGCCTTATAGGCGTCGGTGACCGCTTTTATACTTTTATCCCGTCCTACGGTAATAGGCAGCACAACACCAGGGAATAGAACGGTATTCCGCAGGGGAAGTACCGGCAGTTCCTTGGGTATTTCAATATCATTCAGGTTTTCGTTATCGGTTTCGTTCAAAGGTATAATAGGCATGAAATCCAGGTCGTCTTCGGCACGCAGAAATAAGTTCTCTTTCATCCGGTAGTTTTTGTCTGTATTTTATGACAAAATAGCACCTGTAAAGGGAAAATCCTAGGGTTTTACAGATGAAATATAATAGAGTCAAGTTTGATGCCAGCCTATTCAAGATGCCAAAACGGACCACAGGTCCGTTGCCCGTAAACGAGCAAAGCGAAGGTTGCTTTCCAGATTGCCCCTGGCGCAAATAAAACCCTCCTGATTGTCAGGAGGGTTTTTCAACTATTATGTCATGTAAGTGCAGCCGACGGTTAAAAAATGCGAAACCCTGCATACAATTGCCATCCCTGATTCTTCCAGGTTGATTCATTCGTGGTGTTATTGATGTTGGTCAGCCCTTCCACGTATCGGGCGCCGGCAAGAACCGGACCCAGATTCACCTGCACGCCGCCGACAAGGGCAACGTCTCCTTTCTTAAAGGCATTCTCGGCATTATTGACCAGGTGTTCATCCTGGTTAAGCAAAATGCCAAATTGCGGTCCTGCCTGCAGGCTCAGCAGCGGGATCGGCCTAAAACTTAAAAGGACCGGAATCGTCAGGTAATCCAGCTTGCCTTTTACATCATTGACGCCATCGGGAACAACAGAAGAAAAACTGTTGCCGGTGCGGTAATTGGTCTGATTGAAATTCAGTTCGGGCTGGATTCCCCATTGGCTGGTAAAATTGAGCTGGGCGAAAGCGCCGACAGTATACCCGAACATGAACTCCTGGTCAAAGGATTCGCCGTCCACCTTAAAAAGATTAGCTCCGGCTTTGATACCCAGGTGGAAACCCTGCGCCCCGACATGCAAACTGGCTATCGCCAGGAAAATTGATAATACAAATGCGTTCCTCTTCATGATGGATCTGTTTTGATGAGTGAATGGATTGCATGTATTATTTCAACTTATATGCCAGCGTTTGAAAGGCAACTGTTAATGCCAACTGTTGCCCGGGTGATTATTTTTTCTTTTTCTTCAACTTGATATCGCCGAATTGGTAGGCGACATAAGCCTGAATGCCATATATCCGCCAGGAGTCAGTCGAGTTGATACGGTTGACATTGTTCAGCCCTTCGGAATAGCGAAGTCCCACCTTCATCTTACCCAGGTTCAGCTGACCGCCAAAAATAAGGGAGAAATCACTTTTTGAAAAGACATTCACGTCCGATCCGTTGGTTGTTCCCTGAGGACCAAGAAGACCTGTGGTCTGCGCGATGGCATAACCATATTGGGGGCCTAACAGGATGGACAGTTCGGGTATCGGCTTATAGGCTAAGAGTACGGGGACGGCAATATAATCGACGGTTACCAGCTGCCCGCTGACACCTTCATAAATCGTAGAAAAAGCTGCGGAAGTCTTGCCCTGTACCATATTAAAAAGCAATTCGGGTTGCAAGCTCCATTTCGAGCTGAAGTTTATTTCGGCATAGCCGCCGCCGCTGAAGGCGGGACTATATGTATTATCAAAGGACCTGCCGCCTATTTTAAAGTAATTGACCCCGGCTTTCAGGCCCCATTCCAGTGATTGCTGAGCATACGAATGAGCGGTTAGGGTAAAGGTCAATACTAACACTAAAATACTCACTCTCTTAAACACAATAGTTTTGGATTGCGAACGCATGTTGAAAGACAAAGGATTCATGCTCGATTTCATTGTAAATGCTGTTTTTTGTTCTCTAATTTTGAAAAGGGTTAAAAAATTGGGCAAATATAATTTTTTAACCCAATGATTCTGATGTCTATCCGCTTTAGCTTTAGGCCTCGTGGATGAACCGGACAAAGTCCGGTTCCGGGGATGAAAGTACACTTGAATAGTTTATAGGTTTGTTAAAATCGTTAAAACACTCGTTAAATTCCTGATAGCGATAGGCCAATGGCCTTTTTCATCGGAGATCAGGTTAGTTCGATAACGGTTATTTCCGGTAAAATTCCTATACGTCCGGGATAACCGATAAAGCCGAAACCCCTGTTGACGTATAGTTTCTGTCGGCCTTCTTCATATACGCCGGCCCACTCCTTATATACATACTGCACCGGGCTCCATTTCAACCAGGGCCATTCCACCCCGAACTGCATGCCATGGGTATGACCGGAAAGGGTGAGGTCTATGTCGGGATACTTTGACCTAACCTCTGCATCCCAATGACTGGGATCATGGCTCATCAGGATCTTAAACGGGTATTTTTCGGTTCCGGAATACGCCGCCTCCATCTTGCCGTATTTCGGAAACCTTGCCTTGGCGCTCCAGTTCTCGATACCTAGCAGCGCGATCTGTTCCCCGGCCCGTCCCAGAACAACATGCTCATTCATCAGCAGCCGCCAACCCATTTCCCGCTGCAGCGCCATAAGATGGCTAAGGTTGTTTTTTTTCTGCTCCGGCGTTTCCCACCCGACATAATCACCATAATCATGATTACCCAGAATCGAAAAGACCCCCATGGGAGCCTTCAGGCGGGCAAAGATATCCTTATAATCCGTCATTTCGACGGCCATGTCGTTCACCAGGTCGCCCGTAAACAAAATGAGATCGGGTTTTTCAGCCAGCACCTTGTCCACACCTCTGCCGACGGCCTCCTTATTTTTTAAACTACCAGAGTGAATATCAGATAATTGCACAATTTTCAATCCTTTAAACGAAGCCGGCAGATTATCGAAAGCCAAGGTTAGCCTGCGGACCCGGTAATGGTATTTATTGGTGAATCCATACAAAAAGGTCAAATAGAGCCCCGCTCCTACCCCGATGCCAAGCCAGCAAAGAAAGACCGACCGGGAGATCCCGTCTGAAAGGGTGCGGGCGTCCGGATGTGCAGAAAAAAAACTGGCTACCCACAGGACCAATCTTCTGGCGTCATCAATCAGCAGGAAAACGCAGGCGAGTAATTGGGCGAAGCAGAGACCAAGAACACCAAAAAAAATATAGCCCTGCAACCGGCGAATATATTGCCGGATAAAACGCATCAGGCCGAAAATGATCATCGCAAGGATGGCAAAGCCCCAGTAAATGCTGTAAATAATCGTCTGCCAGCGGAGGGAAGAGCCTTGGGTAACGACCTTTATGGCTTGAAAAATATACCAATCCATCAACAGGGCTATTATCACGACCATCCAGACCATCCTCCAACTACGCATGCAAAAGAAATTTATATCTCATAAATTATGATGAAGAACGTAAATTTGCCATCCTGTCAGGGCCGGATCCGGACTGAAAGTCAGCGGCCAAAGTTCGGAATATTCCCCGGTGGGCAAAACTAAATTTTGTCATCTTGATGATTGGTGACACTTTTACAAGCATATTATGGGCAAAACTATCGGAGTTGCAAATCAAAAAGGGGGAGTAGGAAAAACAACCTCGGCGATTAACCTGGCGGCCAGCTTAGCCGTATTGGAGTTCAGAACACTGTTGGTGGACGCTGATCCGCAGGCTAACAGCACCACCGGACTAGGATTCGACCTGCATAATGTCACCCAGAGCTTATATGACTGTATGGTGAATCATGTCCCGGTGAAGGACGTGATCCTTAGGTCGGAAATTCCTCACCTTGATGTGGTCCCTTCTCATATCGACCTCGTGGGATATGAGATCGAAATGATCAACTACCCTAACCGGGAGAGCGTACTGAAAGGCATATTGGAGCCGATCAAGGAAGAATATGATTTTATCATCATCGATTGCTCGCCTTCCCTGGGCCTGATTACGGTCAATGCCCTGACCGCTTCCGATTCGGTGATTGTCCCGGTACAGACTGAGTTTTTCGCACTGGAAGGGCTGGGAAAATTGCTGAACACCGTTAAAATCGTCCAGAGCCGGCTGAATACCAAACTGGCCATCGAAGGTATCCTCATGACCATGTATGACGGCAGGCTGCGCCTCTGCAACCAGGTGGTCAGCGAAGTAAGGAAGCATTTTGATGAAATAGTCTTTAATACGATCATCCACCGGAATACCAAGATCAGCGAAGCGCCCAGTGTGGGCAAACCGGTGATCCTGTATGATGCGCTGAGCAAAGGTTCAGTCAACTACCTGAACCTCGCCAAGGAAATCCTTCAGAAAAATAATCTGACCCGGATCCGGCAGGAAGAGAGAATTTTGGAATAACCGAGCGGAGCGAAGGTTACGAACGAGGAGGAGGGTATTCGAGCGAAAGCGAAGAATACGATCGAGAAGAAGCGAGGAACGAAGCTTCGACGAAGATCTAAGCAGCTCCGACGAAGTTCTACCGCACCCCCACATTACAAAACAAAAAAATGACAACCCCTCATAAAAAAGATAAAGAGGCTTTGGGAAAGGGTATCCGATCCCTGCTGCAAAGTATAGACGCCGATCTCAAAACGACTTCCGGTGAATTGAAATCTTCCGTGGTAGAAGCTGTGACAAACATGTTGCGCATCCCGCTGGATCAGATCGAGGCCAATCCGCGGCAGCCGAGGCATGATTTCGACGAAGTGGCCCTGCAGGAACTGGCGCATTCTATCCGGTTACACGACATCATTCAGCCGGTGACCGTATCCAGGCTTCCGACGGGTAAATACCGCCTGATATCCGGCGAACGCCGTTTCAGGGCCGCGAAGATCGCGGAACTGGCAGATATTCCGGCCTATGTCCGGCAGGCAGACGACCAGCAGTTACTCGAGTTGGCACTGCTGGAGAACCTTCAGCGGGAAGACCTCAATGCGATGGAGATAGCCCTGAGCTACAAAAGGATGATGGAGGAGTTGAACTATACGCAGGAACAGGTGGCTGAGCGGATGGGAAAAGAACGGAGTACTGTCGCTAATTATATCCGGCTGCTCAAATTACCTCCCGATATTCAGGTGGCGGTGCGCAGCAATCAATTGTCGATGGGGCATGCGCGTGCATTGATCAATGTGGATACGGTAGATAAGCAGCTATACCTTTTCAAAGAAATAAAAGAGAAAGGTCTTTCTGTTCGCCAGACAGAAGAGTTGGTCAGGAAATTGTACAAGGAAAAGGGCGATGTTAAAAATTCGGTAAAGCCTTCATTGCCCGAAGCTTTCAAAAGAATTGAAGATAACTTAGCATCGCATTTTAGCACCCGGGTAAAGCTCAATCATAGCAAAAAAGGAGAAGGCAGCATTTCCATTGAGTATTACTCTCTTCAGGAATTGAATAAATTGCTGGATCAACTGGGCGTCTCCGTTAACTAAGTATCCTGTACATGAATAAGGTCCTCCCTTTACTGTTGTTCACTATTTTTTTGACCTTGTACCACATCGGCAGGTGTCAGACAGACACTGCTTCTTCTTATTTGAAGGGCAACCGGGAGCCGGCTATCAGGACGGATTCCTTACCCGCTAAGAGTAAAAGCCGCCATAAGGGTCAGAGTGACTCTCCTTATGCCCTCGATTCGTTGGCCAAAAGACATAATCCGGGTAAAGCCAGTTTCTACTCTGCCGTCTGTCCGGGGCTGGGGCAGATTTACAACCATAAATACTGGAAATTGCCGATCATTTATGCAGCCGTCGGCATACCCGTTTACACTTTCTTTTACAACAAAGGCTGGTATGAGAAATGTCAGTATGCGCTGACCGTCCTCAACACCTATACGGTCGTAGGTGACACGGTGCCGAATTCTGCGTTGGCCAAGGTCAACCCCCAGCTCAGGCCATTTCTTGCCGGTACGGGGGATGACAATGATTTGCGCAACTACCGCAATGAGTTCAGGCAAAACGAAGATTACTCCATCCTCTTCTTTTTACTGTTCTGGGGGCTGCAGATCGTGGATGCGACAGTGGATGCGCATCTCAAGTATTTTGACGTCAGCGATCAGCTGACGATGCAGTTGCAGACCCCTTCCGAAAACATGCTTCCCGCGCATGCTACCGGCGTAAGCCTGGCGTTCGAATGGCACAAGGCACGGCATAAGCTGCTGCTCGCGCCCTGAGCAGCGGTATTCGCCTCTGCTCGCGGCCGCCATATTCTCGTCGCCACTGTCGACCGCCAAAAAAATCGTAATTTTGCGCAAAATTATTCTCCAGTATGAAGATTGCTCTTATTGGTTATGGTAAAATGGGACGCGCGATAGAGGAAATTGCCCTGTCGAGAGGACATAGTATTGTATTGACCGTCTCGATCGACAATCTGGCTGATAATACGGCAGTGAATCTCCGGCAGGCGGATATCGCCATCGAATTCACAGGGCCAGATAGTGCTTTCGGCAATATTGTACGCTGCCTGGAGGCGGGCGTACCGGTTGTATGCGGTTCCACCGGATGGCTCGACCAATTGGAAACAGTCCGGCAGATCTGCCGGCAAAATGACGGAGCATTTCTATATGCCAGCAACTTCAGCGTGGGGGTCAATATCTTCTTCGAGGTCAATAAGCGCCTGGCCGCGCTGATGGCCCCCCATCCGGACTACCAGGTCCGGGTAACGGAAGTCCATCATACTGAAAAAAAGGATGCGCCGAGCGGTACCGCTATTTCCCTGGCTGGTCAGATCCTCGAAAAAATTCACCGGAAAAATCGATGGGTCAATCATATTAGTGATAACTTAGATGAATTGGAGATCATTAGCGAGCGGGTCGATCCTGCTCCGGGAACCCACAAGATCGAGTACAGCTCCTCCATCGATACGATAGAAATTACCCATACTGCGCACAACCGCCGTGGATTCGCGACGGGTGCGGTATTGGCGGCAGAATTCCTCCTGGGTAAAAAAGGAATGTTTGAGATGAGTGATGTATTGGGATTTTAAACAAAACGAGCCACGGGCTCTTGGTCATAACCGAGCAAAGCGAAGGTTACGAACGAGAAGGAGCGAGGAACGAAGCTCCGCCGAAGTTCTCCCGACATTAGCCAATTTGGCGCGACGGGCAACTTTAGCTAACAGCCCGGAAGCGCCAAATTCAATCGAGCCACGGGCTCGTCAAAAAAATGAACAAAGGATAAAAAATGCTATCCAAGAAAACGCAATATGCTTTCCAGGCACTGATGTACCTGGCGGAAAAAGACAATGATGAACCGGTGCTGATCGCGGAGATCGCGAAAAAGAAAAAAATTCCCCTGAAATTCCTGGAGAATATCCTGCTGGAATTAAAGAATGCTAATATTTTAGAAAGTAAAAAAGGAAAAGGGGGCGGCTATTTCTTTGCCAAGAATCCCAAGGACGTACCATTGGCTACAGTCATGCGCCTGCTGGACGGTCCGATTTCTCTTTTACCATGCGTGAGTCTTTACTTCTACGAACGCTGTAAGAACTGCGACGAAAAAGGCTGTGGGCTTCATATGGTCATGTCCCAGGTCCGGGATGCCAACCTGAAGATCCTGGAAAAAAAGACGATTGCCGATCTGGCCAAAGGATAAGACCAGCAGATAACAGGTCTTACCCGTCCGGTCTAGCCTTCAGATCTAACCTTTAGATCTTACCCTCAGGTCTTGCCCTCAGATCTTACCCTCAGATCTTACCCTCAGGTCTTACCTTCAGGTCTTTAAATACTCGCCATCCTTTTTTCCAGACTCAGCAGTCTGTTCTTGCATATCCGCTCAGCAATCTCCAACAGTTGACGGATTCTCTCCGTAAGGATTTTTATGTCGGAGCCACTGACATCGAAATCCTCTTTGTAACGCGCATCCACATACCCTGAAACCAGCAACCGGAATAACCGGTCTTCCTCTTCACTGTCCCTGGGAAACAGGAGTGCCAATTCGATCGAAAAACGATTGGTGTATCGTCGCAGCTTATCCAGGTTGTGCGTTGTAGGTTTGTAACCCATGAAGGCCAGTAAAATAGCCTGGTACATCTGCTCTGCCGCCTGGTGAAGGAGAAATGCCGCAATTTTCCATTCTTCCCGCTCCAGATTGAATTCAGCACTGCGGAAAAAGGCCCAGGCCTGTCGCCCCCACCGGTCGAAATCCCGTTGCGCCGTCACCCGGATGCGTGGTAGATCGGGCAGACCGGCCGCCACCAAAACTGTCTTGCCGGCATCATACAGCATGATTGCCTCCTCCCGGATCATAGAGAAGAAATAATGCCCCTCTGCGATCCTTTGATTGATATAGTCGATATCATGCACCAGAACAGTCACCGGCACCTCACTTCGACACCGGTTCTCAATAATATCCTGCATTTCATAGTCAGACCGGCGGTCGCCCACACGCGTAATGACGAGCAGATCATATGCCCTCATGCCCGACGGCAGGCTTTCGGTAAAAAGAGTAGCTTTCTCCCCGCCGCTAAACACCCCAAAAAGTATGATCTTTTCCGGGTGAACGGCCTGAATAATGATCCTTTTTGCTGTCTCCAGTTGCTGACGCTGGAAGGTCGATAAATGAGTCAGAGAAGTATTCATAGTATTAGGTTTGAGCCTAGCAAGTTATTTGGCTATATTTGCAAATATGTTGGATGAATTTTCAACAAATCTACAAAATTGATAAAGGCCCAAAAAAAAAGATACTAACATTTTTGGCGACCATTTTACAACTATGCATTTTTTAGGAAAAAATCTCAGACATCTTCGCAAGCAAACCGCCAAAACCCAGTCGGAGATTGCATCGCTGATCCAAAAAGGTCAGACGACGATTGGTAATTGGGAGAACGGGATCAGCGAACCTAACCTCAACGAGCTGCTGATTATTAGCAATTATTTTGATATTCCCGTGGATAAACTGCTGAAGACGGACCTCTCGGAGGATCATATTGAATCGAGGATAGGGATGGGACGCCCCTATGACCATTCCGGCGGCATTGAATTATCCGCCGTCCGGGAGAAGGAGGAAAATCTGACTTATGTCCTGCAGGAAATCAAGGATATCCGGTCGGAAATGCAACAGATCTACGCCCGCCTGCCGGCCAGGTCCGACGCGACAGATGGTGAACAATAGCCGCGAATAAAAAAAGGGGCCGTCTGAACAGACGGCCCCTCATTTAATTTTTTCCTAAACCGAAATGCAATTAAGAATGAATGGCCCTTTTAACGGCGCCGATGGCTCCGTCAATATGCCCGTAGGCCCGGGACTGTAATCCTTGTGCAAATACATTGTCCTCATCATGACTAATGTCCTGACGTGCCTTCCGCAGAAAATCCAGCGCTTTGTGCAGACGTCCCATGTGGTCCGGAACTTCGCTGACCGGTTCATGGTCTTCGATGTTCTTCCCGTCTTCAATGGAAGCCTTTTTGATCTCACCGATAGCTTTGTCGATACGGTTGACAGCTTCGATTTCATCCTGGGTCTGCACCCAGTTGCCGGGACGATGCTGAATCATCCAGCGGGCCGCACGAAGATCGGACAACGCATGAAGATAATACGGATGACCTCCCAGATCATTGCCCGTTCCGGCCTGGGCCCGGGTGGCGCCAAACAGACTACAGAATAATACTGCGCAGATGTAAAAAAGGCGTTGTGCCTTCGCTTGCATTTTCATGTCCATGAGATTTTAAGTTTTAAATAGAATCCGG
Source organism: Puia dinghuensis (assembly GCA_026225275.1). Taxonomy (GTDB): domain Bacteria; phylum Bacteroidota; class Bacteroidia; order Chitinophagales; family Chitinophagaceae; genus Puia; species Puia dinghuensis_B. Next base: position 15,974 of record JAMFSL010000153.1, on the reverse strand, counting down.
ATATATAGAACGTTCCCGCGTGTTAAAAATTAAAATGGAATTAAAAAAACCGGTTAATCAAACGTTAATGGGATGATTGCCAACTCTCTATTACAATAGCCGAAGCTCCTCCCCCGCCGTTGCAAATACCCGCCGCCCCATATCTGGCGTTATGCTGCCGAAGCACATGTATCAGGCTCACCAGGATACGCGCGCCGCTGGCGCCCAGAGGATGGCCTATCGATACAGCCCCGCCATGAACATTCACTTTGGCAGGGTCTAATTTCATCCGTCGCGTATTCTCTATGCCTACCACGGAAAAGGCTTCATTCACCTCCCAATAATCGATATCCTCCATCTTAAGTCCGGCCTTGGCTACTGCCTTCGGCACAGCAATAGCCGGTGTGGTTGTGAACCATTCCGGGGCCTGCTCTGCATCAGCATAGGACAGAATTTTAGCCAGCGGCTGGAGTCCCAACTCCTCCGCCTTCCTGCGGCTCATCAGCACGAGTGCAGCAGCACCGTCATTTAAAGTGGACGCGTTGGCAGCCGTTACTGTACCGTCCTGCCGGAAAGAAGGTTTCAGTTCGGGGATCTTTTCAAATTTTACGTTGAAAGGTTCTTCGTCTTTGCCGAACATCAGCGGATCACCTTTCCGTTGCGGTATAGGCACGGGGAGCACTTCATCCGCAAACTGCCCGGCAGCCCAGGCGGCCTGCGAACGCCGGTAACTGGCGATAGCAAAAGCATCCTGTTCCTCCCGGCTGATGCCGCAGGTAGTGGCACAAAGCTCGGCGGCATTACCCATCGCATTGCCATCATAAGCATCCGTCAGCCCGTCTTTTGCCAGTCCGTCTATCAGCGATGTATGGCCATATTTATTTCCCCAACGCAACTGCGCCGTATAGTAAGGTACATTGCTCATACTCTCCATTCCGCCGGCGATAGCAATATCCACGTCTCCCAGCATAATGCTTTGTGCCGCCTGGACAACAGCCTTCATGCCGCTGGCGCAGACTTTATTGACAGTCGTGCAAACGACATCATCCGGCAACCCGGCGCCTTTGGCAGCCTGCCGGGCCGGCGCCTGTCCAAGGTTGGCCTGTAATACACAACCCATCAGCACTTCCTGTACCTGTGAGGGCTGTATGCCCGCCTTCCGCAAGGCTCCTTCGATGGCTATTGAACCAAGCCGCGTAGCAGACACGTCTTTCAGCGATCCGCCAAAACTTCCGATAGGTGTGCGCACGGCAGCAACGATAACGACTTCGTTATTCATGATTTCATTGATTATTTAGAGGGCGAAGTTAACGAAAACTAACGGATGTTAGTAAGAGAGAAGACCGATCAACAAAAGTTGTCGGGCAAAAAAAAATCTTTTAAAATATCTTTGTCTTAGCCGATTGATTCTTTGTAGGAACTATTACACCACAAATATAAAACAATTCAACCTAAAATTGAAATCAGCCAGCATCCAGGAGATCAAGCAGGAACTCAAGTCCCTTTCTCCTTCCCGTCTTTCTGAACTCTGTCTCAGATTGGCAAAATTCAAAAAGGACAACAAGGAACTACTGACTTACCTCCTCTTCGAATCTGAGGACGAAGCGGCCTATATCGACAATGTCAAAAAAGAAATAGACGGGGAGTTCACAGGCTTGCCCAAGCCGAACCTTTATCTCACGAAAAAAAGCCTGCGGAAAGTGCTGCGGACGACCGCCAAACAAATCCGCTATACCGCATCGCCGCAGGCCGAAGCCGAGCTGCTGACCTACTTCTGCAGGAAGATCCGTGACTCCCGCATTCCCATTGAGGATAGTCCGGTACTCATGAATCTTTACCGGCAACAGCTGAAAAAGATCAGGACTATCATCTCCGCTATGCACGAAGATCTCCAATACGATTTCCTGAAAGCCATTAAGGGGCTGGATTAAGGCGCCAAAACATTCGGCATTAATGCATCATCAGGGTGCCCTCCTCTCCTTCCACCAAAGTCTTCCCGGAAGCGACCGAGGCGACCATTTTGATAAATTAATACCAGGAAGGGACAAAAGTTCATGTCTGGATGAAAGCGCTTATCTTTAATTTTAACGCTTCAAACTCCGGTATGAAAAAGCTTGCCTTCCTATTGCCTGCCATCGCGCTGACTTTTTTCGTTGCTGCTCAGAGTCCGGCCGACCGGCAAAAAGCCGAAACACTCTTACGACAAATGACGCTGGACGAAAAGATCGGCCAGATGACCCAGGTGACCCTGGGAGTAGTGGGAGCGCCGGAAGATGGCGTGCTGGATCCCGCAGCGCTGACCAAAGCCATTCAGGATTATAAGGTCGGTTCCATTCTGAATGTTACCAATCATGCGCTGACAGTGGACCAATGGCGTAAGGTCCAAACACTGATCCAGGACGAGGCCCGCAAGACCCGGCTGAAAATTCCAATTATCTATGGACTCGACGGCATCCATGGTCAGACCTATACGTTGGACGCTACCTTATTCCCTCAAAACATCGCGATGGCCGCCACCCGTGATCCTGAACTGGCTGCCGCAGTGACCAAAGTGGCCGCAAAAGAACTGCGGGCATCCGGGGTTCGCTGGAATTACGCTCCCGTGCTGGATTGCGGCCGCCAGCCGTTGTGGTCCCGGTTTCCCGAGACCTATGGGGAAGATGTCTATATTGGTAAAACAATGGGGGCCGCCGTCATCAGGGCCTATGAAGAAGACGGCTTGAAAAATCCTACTGCGGTCGCCAGTTGTATGAAGCATTATCTCGGCTATTCTGCCTCCCGGACCGGCAAAGACCGCACCCCCATCTACCTTCCGGAAATCGAGATGCGTGAATATTATTTGCCGCAATTCCAGGCAGCGGTGAAGGCAGGCGCATCTACCCTGATGGTCAACTCTTCCGAAATCAATGGCACGCCCGTTCACGCCAGTAAATACCTGCTGACTGACGTACTGCGCAAAGAATTGGGTTTCCAGGGCGTGGTCGTATCGGATTGGGAAGATATCATCCGGCTGCATACCCGTCATAATGTGGCCGCAACGCCCCGGGCCGCTGTGGTCCTGGCGGTCAATGCAGGCGTCGACATGAGTATGGTGCCCAGTGACTTTTCTTTCTTCACCCTGCTGAAGGAGGCCGTAAAAAAGGGTGAAGTCCCGATGAGCCGTATCGATGAGGCCGTCAGGCGGATCCTGATCCTGAAAGCCAGGCTGGGGCTTTTCGACAATCCCTACCCGGAAGACGCCGCTGCCGCTAACTTCGGCCGCCCGGAATACCAGACCCTGGCCTTACAGGCGGCACATGAAGCTATTACGCTGCTGAAAAATGACGACGGCGTACTGCCTTTCACTTCCAGCGCAAAGGTATTGGTGGCAGGCCCGTCGGCCCGCAGCATCAGTGCGCTGAATGGCTGCTGGAGCTATACCTGGCAGGGAAATGATGAGCGCTGGTATCCCGCAGGCAGCAAGACTATTTTCGATGCGCTGCGTGACAAACTGGGAGCTGCAAATGTGCTGACCACGGCGACGCCGGGATTCGACAGCCGGGACAACTATGATACAACCACTCTGAAGGCCGCTGCCGCGGGAGTAGATGCCATCGTCCTTTGCCTCGGTGAGAATGCCTACGCGGAAAGCCCCGGGAATATCAGGGATCTTGCCCTGCCCGATCAACAGGTGGCATTGGCGCGCGCTGCAGCCGCAACGGGCAAACCCGTCATCCTGGTGCTGACGGAAGGCAGGCCACGCTTCATCACCGGTATCGCCCCTTCCATGAAAGCGATCGTCATGGCTTACTGGAGTGGTCGAAAAACAGCGGAGGCCATCAGCGATATCCTTCTGGGGGACTACAATCCCGATGGCAGGCTGCCTTTCAGCTATCCACGCAGCATGGGCGAAATGGTACTCTACGACCGGAAACCGACGGAAGATATTCGTGAAGTCTTTAACGATAATTCTGGCGGAGGATACGATCCCCTCTTCCCTTTCGGCTGGGGATTGAGCTATACCCGGTTCGATTACAGCGACCTCCAGCTCAGCTCCGACAAACTCGATGCCGCCGGAAAGCTGACAATCCGGGTCACGATTAAAAATGCCGGCAACCGTGATGGCCGGCATACGGTGGAACTATACACACACGAGCATTATGCCAGCATTACCCCCAACATGAAGCGGCTGAGAGCGTTCAAAAAAATATTCCTGAAGGCCGGCCAGTCGCAGACGGTGAGCTTTACACTGGACAAGAATGACATCGCGTTCGTCAACGCCCAGCTACATACGGTGACAGAGCCCGGAGATTTCGATGTGATGATCGGGGATAAAACAGCCGTCTTTACCTATCGGTAACCCCAGCCCTTTATGATATCGAGATCGGCCTTTGAAGAGTCCAGCGGATCCTTGCCCTGATAAGCTTCCTGTTCAATAATATAATAATGCGTACCACCGGATTTCCTGCCCAGGTCGCAAACCTGGCGGGTATTGACGATCCCCTGGCCTAAGATGGTGCTCTCATATTTTTCCTTCCCGGGCTGAGACATTGGATTCGACGTTTGATTCGCTGCAACAATCTCATCCTTCACATGCATGGACTCGAACCTGCCGGGATATTGAAGGACAATACCGGCAGCGACGGCGCCGCCATTGTAAAGATTACCGATATCGAGCTGCTGCATGACCAGCGCAGGGTCGGTATGCTGTAAGATAATATCGTACAATTTTTTATTGCCCAGTACGGTGCTGAATTCGAAATCATGATTGTGATAGCCGAATTTCATGCCATGCTGCTGACAAAGCCGGCCGTTCTTGTTGAAGACATCCATATATCCCAACACCTGGTCGTAGTTCTGCCGCCAGGTCTCATCCAGCCAGGGGCTGATCACATATTGCTGACCGACGATAGCGGCATCTTCGACCGTTTGCCGCCAGGAATCCGAAAAATCCTTCTTCCCCTCATCCCAGTCACCGGGGCCGAACCGCACGTGCCCGCTCAGCATTTTCAGCTGAAGGCTATCCAGCAGCGACTTAAAATCCTTTGGTGCATAACCGTAAAATTTATGGTCGATATAATTGGCATGCTCGACATAGCGATAACCCATGTCAGCTACTTTTTTAAGCGTACCCGAGGGATCGCTTTTCATAGCATCGCGAACCGTATAGAGTTGCAGTCCTACTATTGCTTTCTTTTTAAAAACGGCAAATGACTCTGCGGGCAGGATTCCGGCGGCGGCAACGGCCAGCGCACCGTTCTTCAGGAATGTTCGGCGGGAATAAGACATGGGCTGATCGAATTTAATGATCGGAAAAACTAACGGATGCTTCCCAACGAATGTAATTTTATTTGTCCCGGGGGCCAAATAAATTTCCCGAACTTGCGGTTGAATGCAACCGCCTGGCGTTATATGCAACCATGAAAAAAACGATGAAAAAGACTGTCTGGGAAAATATTTTCCGGTTGATTGTCCCCTACCGTAAAAAGTTCCTGTGGGTGGTCACGCTGGGATTGCTCAGCACCGGCGCCAGTCTGGTAGAACCGCTGATCTATCGCGAGGCCATCAATGATGTAGCCGGATTATTCGTGCGGCAGGCAAGGCTGAATGCACAAAAAGATCTCGGCCTTGATCCGGCAGAAGTAGACAGTGTCCAGTCGATGATCCGGTCGGAAGTACCGGATTCGACCGCTGCAATAACAATTCCGGATTCAGCGCGAGGAAAAACCTCCGATTCAGCGGAAGCCAAACACAATCGTCCGGCCCGGCGGCATACCCGTCGCGTCACTCCACCCGATACGCCGCACATCACCAGCCGGCTGTCGCCAGCCGCCATTACTACTGTCATCCCGCCGGAGGCCCATTCCCAGGGCCATGTCGCCGCCCGTTCACCCCGGCAGGCGTTGGATACCCTGCTGTGGGCCGTCGTCTGGCTATTCGTGATCAACCTCGTCGCTACATTGCTATGGCGCCTGGCAGAAAATACCAATACCCGGCTCTCGTGCCTGATCGAACAGCGTTTCATCCAGGGCACCTTCGCGCATGTCCTGCGTCTTCCTCTTTCTTTTTTCAGTAAAAGGCCCAGTGCCGCTATCGCCAAGCAGATCGACCAGTCTGAAGAAGTCACGGGCATTGTCAATGGATTCTCCCAGCAGATCCTTCCCGAGTTGATCAGCCTGATGGGTATCCTGGCCATTATGTTCTGGCAAAACGTCGCCCTTACCGCCGTCGCCCTGATCACTATCCCGGTCTATGTGCTGATTGCCTGGCGTTCGGCCAAAAAACTGGAGTCCGGCCTCTCCGACTATTATTCCCGCTGGGAAGAAGTCTCTTCCCGGATACAGGATGGATTGACCGGTATCAAGACGGTGAAACTCTCGGGATCGGAAGACAGGGAAGTCAATGAGCTGAAGTCCGTCGCCGGTGATGCCTATAAAGATTACATCAAAAGGGCGCAGCTATCCAATAAATATGTTTTTTGGGAAACCATGCTTTCCCACCTGTCCACGGCACTGGTATTTGGCTATGGCGGATACCTGACCCTCGAAAACAGGCTGACACCCGGTGACGTGGTCATGTTCGTCGCTTATCTCGATCGCCTCTATGGGCCTATAGATGCGCTGGCCAGCCTCTGGGTGGAATTGCAGCAGAATGTCGCCTCGATCGCCCGAGCTTTTCGGCTGCTGGATAGTGGTGCAGAAGAAAGAAAAGGTCATGAACTCAGGATCACCGAGGGTAAGATAGAATTCAAAGACGTACGGTTTAGCTATACGGACGACCGGGAGGTGCTGAAGGGAGTGTCCTTCACGTTGGCTCCGGGTTGTGCAACCGCCCTGATCGGCAGTTCCGGGGCAGGCAAGACCACCGCCATCGATCTGTTGATGAAATTATACGAACCGACAGGTGGCCAGATCCTTATCGATGGCCAGGACCTGCATGAACTCGATGCCTCCTCTATCAGGTCCCAGATCGGGGTGGTCGCTACCGATGGCGCCTTGTTCCGCGGTACCCTGGCCGATAATATTCGGTACAAAAATCCTTCGGCTACCGATGAAGAAGTCTTGCAGGCTGCCATGGCCGCAGGTATGCATTCTACCCTGCAACGGCTGCCGCAGGGACTGGAGACACCCGTTGGCGAAAGCGGGATGGGTTTGTCCGTCGGAGAGAGACAGCGCATTCAGATTGCCAGGATGCTGGTTGCCCATACCCGGATCATGGTATTGGATGAGGCCACGGCCAACCTCGACTATGCCACGGAGGAAGAAGTAAAAAAGACTATCGGCAGCGTACGCCGGTCGACAACGGTAATCATTATCGCTCATCGCTACTCGATGGTTCGGGATGCCGACCATGTCATTGTGCTATCCGAAGGCAATGTACTCGAACAAGGAAGTCCCAAAGCCTTGCTGGAGAAAGACGGCTGGTTCACCCGCTTTGCCCTGGCAGCAGAACAAGGCCAACAGGTAGAGGAGGAAGAGGAGGAAGAAGAAGAACAGGAAGACGAAGGAGAGGAGGGCGAAGGAGAAGAAGAGGAATAAGAATTTTTATGGAATTTGTCTTTTTTCCTATCTTATAGAAAATCGTCATCAACCTACAGCACATGAACCGATGCCTGATCCTACTGCCGGTCTTCGTTTTGGTATTCTCCCAGGCCCGGCCGGCCCCTATCCGCCCATCCCATTCCGATACGCTGGATCCATCCTGCCGGCAGAAAGCCGAACAACTACTGGACGAAGTGCTGGGCTTTATGGAAAAGAATTATTACCGGAGAGACGAGGTAGCATGGACTTCGCTGGCAGCCAGGGCCAAAGAACAGCTCAGAGCCGCCGGTAGCTGTGATGATGCGTATTCCTCCGTTAGCTGGTGCCTCAAGCAGCTGAACGAGCCGCATAGCTTCATCATGGCCCCCGAAAAGGCAGCCCGCTACGCCGGCGGGGATATGCCCCAACCTGGACTGGCAGATTTATCCGACGTGGTAGGAGAGATCAAAGGCGAATGGCTGGAAGACAGCATTGCTTACCTTACGATCCCCTGGATCAGCACAACGGATTCGTTGATCTGCGAACGTATTGCAGACAGCCTTCAGTCTGTCATCGCCCGGCTGGATAGCCGGAATATTTCGCACTGGATCATCGACCTCAGAGGGAATTCCGGCGGTAATTGCTGGCCGATGCTGGCCGGCATCGGCCCTCTGCTGGGCGACGGTGTGTATGGTTATTTTGTAGGATCCGGGGAAAAGATACCGATTGCTTATTACAACGGATCTGCCTTTCAGGGCCGCCACATCCGCTGCCAGGTAAGCGACAGCCACGGCTACCGCACCCGCTCCACCCGCAAATCCATCGTTGTACTGACAGGCCACAGAACAGTCAGCGCCGGTGAGATCGTGGCCCTTGCCTTCAAAGGAAGACAGGAGACCTGCCTGATCGGCCAGCCGACGGCCGGACTAACCACGGCCAATGCCACTTATTCTCTTTCGGACCGGTCGATGCTCGTCCTCACCGTCTGCCAGGAAGCCGACCGCACCGGCCGGATCTGTGAGGGCAGCATCCAGCCCGATCAACTGGTATCTGCGGGTACAGTCAGCGACGATCCGGCACGCACGGCCGCCCTGGCATGGCTGCAAACTAAATAAGCCTATAAAGTCACTAAGAATATTCTCCTAAGCTGCGAGAGATAAATCATTTCCTATCTTTATCCCTCTTCATCCCCCTAAAAATGACAGCTTATGACTTTTCGCTTTTTTCGTTACACCTTTTTTTTGACGGTAGCCTGCGGCGCCATTGCCTGTCACCCGGCCAGCACCGGTGACGCCGGTCTGACCACCTTTAATAAAGACAGCCTGGCTGACGCCATCAAGATCCTTTCCAGCGATTCCTTCCAGGGCAGACGTCCCTTCACCGCGGGTGAAACAAGGACGATCGATTACCTGGTGAAATCCTATACCGCACTCGGGCTGGAGCCTGGTAACACGAATAGTTATACGCAAGATGTGCCGCTGGTCGAAATCAGTCCCGTCGGCGCTCCTACCCTGCAACTGCAGTCCGCGAAGGGCAACACCTCTTTTCAGAACCTGAATGATTTCGTCCTCTGGACGGAAAGGCCGGATTCAGTGATCAAGGTAGATGCCAGCGACGTCGTCTTTGCCGGATTCGGTGTCGTAGCCCCGGAATACAACTGGAATGATTATGCAGGTCTGGATGTTAAAGGAAAGATAGTGCTGGTCATGGTCAACGACCCGGGCTTTTATGATTCCACTTTGTTCAAAGGGCATACCATGACTTATTACGGCCGGTGGACCTATAAATATGAAGAGGCGGCCCGACAAGGCGCCAAAGCCTGCTTTATCATCCACAATACAGCGGCAGCCTCCTACCCTTTCACGGTCGTACAAAGTTCCAATGGCGGAGTCAAGCTGCACCTGGACACGCGCAGCAATCCTTCGTATCAATTGGCCGTGCAGGGTTGGATCACCAGCGAAACGGCGAAAAAATTCCTGCTGGCAGCAGGCAAGGACAGCAGCCTGCTCGTCGCAGCACAACACCAGGGATTCAAGGCTGTACCGCTGAACGTAAAAATATCTGCCGCCCTGGCCGTGAAGGAAGTGTACAATATGTCCCACAATGTGATAGCCAAAATAACCGGCAGCAAATACCCGGATGAATATGTCATCTATTCCGCCCACTGGGATCATCTCGGTATCGGCAAGCCCGATGCAAAGGGGGATTCCATTTATAACGGCGCTGCCGACAACGCCAGCGGTACAGCGGCCTTGCTGCAGATCGCACGCGCCTTCGAAAGCCAGTCGCAAAAGCCAGAGCGTACGATCCTCTTTCTGTCAGTGACCGCCGAAGAGCAAGGACTGCTCGGCTCGGCCTGGTATGGACAGCATCCCGTTTATCCGCTGGCGAAAACCGTCGCCAATCTCAATATCGATGTGCTGAATACCTATGGTCCGACCAAGGACATCACCTACAGCGGAAAAGGACAATCCGATTTGGAAGATTACCTGGCTGATGAAGCGAAGAAGAATAGCCGTTACATCGCACCGGAAGACCATCCTGAGGCCGGTCATTATTTCCGGTCGGATCACTTCAGTTTCGCCCGTGCCGGCGTACCCTCGCTGACAGCGGATGGCGGTGTCGACGACCTTACCAGAGGGATTGCATACGGCAAGCAGAAACATGATGAATACACCGCCAATCGTTATCATCAGCCGGCGGACCAATATGACTCCACCTGGGATCTTACCGGAGGATTGCAGGATATCGAATTGCTATACACCATCGGTGAAAGATTAGCCAATAGCCATGAATGGCCGCAATGGAAAGCAGGTTCCGAATTCAAGGCCATCCGTGATCAGACTGCCGGGGAAAGAAAATGAAAAAAACTTGGTTTGCTGTTTTGCTAAATCTTTACATTTACTTTTTCAATCTTTAACCCACCAGAAAAGCATGGGAGATCTCCAGATAAAGAAACAGCCCAAAAAATATGACGCAGTTATTGTAGGGTCCGGCGCAGGCGGAGGCATGGCCGCTTATGTTCTGGCTCATGCCGGCCTTAAGGTGTGCCTGCTCGAGGCAGGCCCGATGTTCGATCCCAAAACGGACTCCAATCAATTGAAAAACGCATGGGAATCCCCCCGCCGCGGAGCCAGTACCCGATTCAGGCCCTTCGGTGACTTCGATGGCTGTTACTGGGGATGGGAGGTCGATGGCGAACCTTACACCCAATCCGGCGCTCCCGGAACGACTTCCTGGGAATGGTGGCGGGCCCGCATGCTGGGCGGACGTACCAATCACTGGGGACGTATCTCCCTGCGGTTCGGCCCGAAAGATTTCAAACGGAAGAGCATTGACGGACTGGGCGACGACTGGCCGATTGGCTACGAAGATGTCAAGCCATATTACGATAAGATTGACAGGTTGCTGGGAGTATTCGGGTCGATGGAAGGATTGGAAAATGACCCTGACGGGATCTTTCTCCCGCCCCCCAGACCACGCCTGCATGAATTGATGGTCAAAAAAGCGGCAGGCAGCGTAGGCGTTCCCATTTACTCCTCGCGGTTGTCCATTCTAACCAAACAGATCAACAGTGAACGGGGGCAATGTTTCTTCTGCTCGCAATGTGGTCGTAGTTGTAAGGTATATGGGGACTTCTCTTCTTCTTCCTGTCTTGTTATCCCGGCATTGCACACCGGTAATGTAGATCTCGTAACCAACGCCATGGCCCGCGAAGTATTGACGGACAAGGAAGGGCTCGCAACAGGTGTATCCTATATCAGCAAGGACGACATGCAGGAATACCAGGTATCGGGCAGGACGGTGATCCTGGCAGCCAGCGCCTGCGAAAGCGCCCGGTTGATGCTGAACTCCAAATCTTCCCGTCATCCGAACGGCCTGGCCAATAACAGCGATGCTGTCGGCAGGTACCTGCATGATTCGACCGGCTCCGACATGGGCGGTATTGTGCCGCACCTCATGGATCGTAAACGGTACAATGAAGACGGTGTCGGCGGGATGCATGTGTATGCTCCCTGGTGGCTGGACAATAAGAAGCTGGATTTCCCACGGGGTTATCATATCGAATTCGGCGGCGGCATGGGTCAGCCCATCTATGGCTTCAGCTGGGGCATCGAGAACATATTGAAAGGCATCAAAAAGGAAGATGCCGGCGGATATGGCGCTTCGCTGAAAAAAGATTACCGCGCCATTTTTGGCGCATCGGTCCACATGGCCGGCCGTGGTGAAGCTGTTGCCAAAAAAGAAAATCGTTGTTATATCGATCCGGCTGTAGTGGATAAATATGGCATTCCCGTTCTGCAGTTCCATACCAGCCATTCAGACTACGAGATCAAGCAGGCCAAACATATGATGGAGACCTTTTCCGAAGTCCTTCATGCCATGGGCGCCATCATTACTCACGGCCAGGATAACAGTGCCGCCAACAATTGGGGGCTCCATGCACCCGGCAATATTATTCATGAAGCGGGCACTGTTCGGATGGGTAATGATCCGAAAACATCACCACTGAACAAATGGAGCCAAGCGTATGACTGCAAGAACCTGTTCTGCATGGATGGCGGCCCCTTCGTCTCACAGGCCGATAAGAACATCACCTGGACGATCCTGGCCTTATCAATGCGGGCCAGCGAACACCTGGTGGATGAACTGAAGAAAAATAATATTTAATAGCCGCCGACCGGGCCAAAAACGGCGCAAAAAGATGCAAAAAGATACCAATGGATAGAAGAAAATCAATCAAGGCCCTGCTCGTAGGATCCGTATCTGCCGGTGTACTGGTAGAGGCTTGTACGACCGAAGACAAGAAGGTGCCTTCGGAACATGCGGCAGCAGCCAGTGACGTTACTCCTGCCGGTTCGATCAACCGGATGAAAGAAGAGGCCGAGCACGAAAAGGCAGTGGAAAGCGAGAAGACTTTTTTCACCGCCGAGGAAATGGCGACGATCACTATCCTGGGAGACATCATCATTCCGAAAGATGAAACCAGCGGCAGCGCTTCCGATGCCAAGGTGCCGGCCTTCATCGAATATATCGTCAAGGATATGCCGGAACATAAGATTCCCATGCGCGGCGGCCTTCGCTGGCTGGACATGCAATGCCTGACACGGTATGACAAACCATTTAAGGACTGCAACCAGCAGCAGCAGATGGAGATAGTAGATGCGATAGCGTGGCCGGGAAAAGCCAAACCCGAAATGTCACAAGGCGTCGCGTTCTTCAGCTTGATGCGCAACCTGGTAGCATCAGGCTTCTATACGACGGAAATAGGAGTAAAAGACATCGGTTACATAGGGAATGTCCCCAACCAATGGAATGGCGTCCCTGCTGACGTATTAAAGCAATACGGCGTAGCCTATAGCGAAAAGGAATTGAAGGAATGCGTCAGCTTCGATAAGGCGTAAGCAATTTACCCCGCCCTATCGACGCCGCAACGCTAATTCGATATTTGCTTGTAGTAGTAGCCCTCTTCACTTAATACAAAACTGTTGGGAACGAAGCTGAGTAGGGACTTTTTCACCATATCAGTAGCTTCCTGCTGATAATGCTGGCCCACTTCGGGCGTCTTCATCGCAAATTGCCAGCTCTGGACTTTAAGAATGGCGATGCGACTTTCCTGCAGAAGGTAGTTTTCAAAACGTTGGAACTCTTCAGCCAGATGGTTCTGATTATTCCTTGTGTACGGGGTCATAGGGAATAGTATTAGTTTAAAAAGATATTGGATTGTGGCGAACCCGAAGGTCCGCTTGTAAGGGAAAACGTCGGATTGTATATTTAATTGTGCTTCAGCATCACTTATTCCTCTTACAGGAATTTTTTTCCCAGCCGGGGACAGAAATCGATGCAACAATTTCCGCAATATCATGATATTCAAACGATTACAGATTGGCATTTATTTAGTAACTAGTTAGTTGTAACTAAATGATCCATCCGACCACATCAAAATATTGCCTTACCAGATTTGACGGCCATCAATAGATAAGGTTTTTTTAGTTTTTCAGGCTTACATTCAGGTTCTTCTACAAAAAAAAGTCCGCCCCACAACGAAAAGTAGGGGCGGTCCTTTTTTCATTATGTCTGAATCGCTTCGCTCTTCAGGGCGGGCCGGCTTCCAACAGCCGGTCTTTTTTTATATACGTTATTAATCGCATATAAGATTGTCTTTTCGCGAATGTTTTTTGCCAACGACCCCTGACCCTTGGTTCTTGACCCTTACACAACAACCAGGCCCTTTAAACCTGAACATTTTTTTAATAAATGTTCTACTTATTCGAACCGGCTCTCCTGTCGCAAACAGAGGGCCGGTTTTTTTTATTGAGTCATAGTCTCTTTTAATTATATTTCCCTTTTTCCCCCTATTTTTGCCCTCCTTTGACCAGCCGAGAGCGATATTGTTTGCCGGTTGAAATTTTGTACAAGACCTACTATAATTATGGACAAACTGATTTATTTAGTTCCCGTCACGGGGGTCATCGGCCTCCTTTATACCTTTATTAAGTATGCGTGGGTGTCCAAACAGGATCCCGGTAATGAGCGGATGCAGGAAATCAGCCGGTACATTGCCGAAGGCGCCATGGCTTTTTTAAAGGCGGAATGGAAAATCCTCTCTTATTTCGTGGTATTGGCAGCTATCCTGCTGGCCATCATGGGTAACAGCAACCCGCAGTCACACTGGTCCATCGCGCTGGCATTTGTCCTCGGGGCCATCCTAAGCGCACTCGCCGGATATATCGGGATGCGCAGCGCCACCAAAGCCAATGTGCGTACTGCCCAGGCAGCCAGAACCAGTCTCAGCAAGGCACTTACCGTATCCTTTACCGGCGGTTCCGTCATGGGATTGGGTGTGGCCGGTCTGGCCGTTCTGGGATTGAGCGGATTGTTCATTATGTTGAAAGCCATCTTCGCTCCCGGCGCCGCTGTCGATTCCGAAGAGATGACCAGGACGATCGAAGTCCTCACCGGCTTTTCCCTCGGCGCTGAATCTATTGCACTCTTCGCCCGCGTTGGCGGCGGTATCTATACAAAGGCGGCCGATGTCGGCGCGGATCTTGTCGGTAAAGTAGAAGCAGGCATTCCTGAAGATGATCCGAGGAACCCGGCGACAATTGCAGATAATGTGGGTGACAATGTGGGCGATGTCGCAGGCATGGGCGCCGACCTGTTTGGCAGTTATGTAGCCACAGTATTGGCGACAATGGTACTGGGCCGCGAGACTCATTCGGACGATGCGTTCGGCGGCATGGCCCCGATCCTGTTACCGATGTTTATCGCCGGCGTAGGGATTCTTTTTTCCATCGTAGGCACCCTTTTCGTCAAGATCAGCGATTCCGCCAAACTGGATACTGCAGTCGTCCAAAAGGCCCTCAATATGGGCAACTGGGGGTCGATCATCCTGACCGCGCTGGCCTGTGTCGGCTTGGTATATTTCTTCTTACCGGACACGATGGTTCTCCGCGGTCTTGAATTCACCAAGTGGGGGGTATTGGGTGCAATCGGTGTAGGTCTGCTGGTCGGCACATTAATGAGTATCATTACAGAACACTATACGGCCATGGGTAAAGGCCCGGTATTGAGCATTATCCGCCAGTCCGGAACGGGTCACGCCACGAACGTGATCGGTGGTCTGGCCATGGGGATGCAATCCACTTTCCTTCCGATCCTGGTCCTGGCCGGCGGGATCTGGGGCTCTTTCGCCTGTGCCGGACTCTATGGCGTTGCCATTGCAGCAGCCGGGATGATGGCTACTACAGCTATGCAACTGGCCATCGATGCCTTCGGTCCTATTGCCGATAATGCCGGCGGTATTGCGGAAATGAGTGAATTGCCCAAAGAAGTCCGTGAAAGAACGGATATCCTCGATGCAGTAGGCAACACGACCGCTGCTACAGGAAAGGGTTTTGCCATCGCCTCTGCGGCACTGACGGCCCTCGCCCTGTTCGCCGCCTTTGTCGGCGTCGCCGGCATCCAGGGAATCGATATCTATAAGGCGAAAGTACTGGCCTGTCTTTTTGTAGGGGGCATGGTTCCCTTCGTATTCTCTTCTCTGTGTATCCAGGCCGTCGGTGAGGCAGCCATGGCCATGGTTGAAGAAGTAAGACGGCAATTTCGCACCATTCCCGGTATCATGGAAGGAACGGGCAAGCCCGAATATGATAAATGCGTAGCTATCTCTACGCAGGCATCCATCAAAAAAATGATTCTTCCTGGCGCGATAGCCATCTTCTTTCCGCTGATCATCGGCTTCCTGCTGGGGCCGGAACCGCTCGGCGGATTCCTGGCCGGCGCTACTGTCTGCGGCGTACTCATGGGGATCTTCCAGAATAATGCCGGCGGAGCCTGGGACAATGCTAAAAAATCATTTGAAAAAGGAGTGGAGATCAACGGTGAGATCCATTATAAAAAATCGGAACCCCACAAGGCTTCTGTTACGGGCGATACTGTAGGTGATCCCTTCAAGGATACATCAGGACCTTCCATGAATATCCTCATCAAACT
>JAMFSL010000015.1 GCA_026225275.1 Puia dinghuensis | reverse complement strand
CTATTCCAATATGAAACCTGATTCACCTACTGTCCACCGGCGTCTGGCGGAATGGGTCCGTAAGGGTGGCGTATTGGTCTATTGCGGAAAGGATGACGACCCTTACCAGAGCGTCATGGAATGGTGGGATACAAAGGGGAATCATTTTACGGCGCCCTCGCAGCACTTATTCCAAACACTGGGCATTAACGTTGATGGAGGGCATGGCGGACGGTATAAGGTGGGCAAAGGCGTCGTGTACGTGATCCGGCAGGACCCCAAGGAGTTCGTTTTACTGACCGGCGGAGACAGCGAATATCTCCGGACGATCCAGCAGGCGTATGAGCAGGATGGAAAGGCCGGATCACTGGTGTTCAAAAACAACTTCTACCTGGAACGGGGGCCCTATGATATTATAGCCGTGCTGGATGAGAACCCGGATAGCCATCCTTATGTCGTCGACGGTCCGGTGATCGATCTGTTCGATCCGCAATTGCCGGTGCTCCCGAAAAAAGAAGTCGCGCCGGGGCAGCAGGCTTTATTATACGATCTTAAGCGGGTTGACGACAAGGGCCGGCCACAGGTCCTGGCTTCGGCTTCGAGGGTCTATTCCGAAGAGCGCAGCGGCAACAGCTATTCATTTGTCGCCAAAAGCCCCGTGAATACCCGGAATAGCGCCCGAGTGCTACTGCCTTCGTCGCCAGTTACCGTGACGGTAACCGGTGCTGACGGTCAGCCTTTATCGAACGTGGATGCTGCATGGGATGCCGGTTCACACACGGAGTATCTTGGATTTGATAACAGCCCCGATGGGGTTCGGGTTACACTCAACTGGTAAGGCAATCGGTTTAAAAAAAAATTTCAATCTGACTAAGGGTAATTCTTCGTCCCGCGACTCAAGGTATAAAGCACCTTCTGTGGATGAGGTGACTTCAATGATTGTAAACGTTTTTTTTAAACCAATTTGCTGCCATGTTAAAAAAGAAACCTGCATTTCTATTGCAAAGAACGAGGCTCTTATTTATTTTCTTTCTCCTTCTAAGTGCCTCCAATTATTCATATGCTCAGGAAAAAATAACTGTAACGGGTACAATCGCGTCCGATAGCAGTAAGCCGCTATCCAATGCATCCATTACCGTTAAAGGCCAGGCCGGTGGTACGACCTCCGCGCCAGATGGGAAATTTACGATCACAGTAAATAAAGGAGCGACGTTAGTTTTTTCGATTATCGGTTACGAAGAACAAGAGATCAAGATCGAAAAGGAAACAACAGACCTGTCTGTAAAACTCACCTCAAAAAGTACAGGGTTGAATGATGTAGTAGTTATTGGCTATGGGACGCAAAAAGTAAAAGACGTTACGTCATCTATCTCCGCCGTCAACCTCAGCGACGAAAGAGAGCGCCCCATCGTAAACATCATGCAGGAACTGGCGGGCAAGGCTGCGGGTGTCCAGGTACAACAGTTCAATGGCGCGCCGGGACAGGATTTTCAGGTGTTGATCCGGGGTTTTACCTCGTTGAGTGGCAATGCCACCCCCGTCTACGTAGTGGACGGTATCGTCGGCTATAACATCGCTACCCTGGACGTAAACAATATCGCCAGTATAACGATCTTAAAAGACGCTTCCGCCACAGGCATCTATGGTGTTGCAGGCTCTACAAACGGTGTAGTCGAGATCACCACTAAAAAAGGAGTCGCCGGCACCCCAAAAATAGACGCCGATTTCGCGCAGGGCATTCAGTCCGTCACTAAAATCCTTCCTGTGCTCAACGGTGTCCAACTGCACCAACTCCAGGTCGATGAATACACCAATGCCGGCGAAGCTTCCGATACCTCAGGGATCAGGCTACCGGCCAACTGGCAAAACGTCAACAACAACTGGCAAAAACTGCTATTCAGAACCGCCCCGCTCACCAGGGCAAGCGTACGGATTTCCGGCGGTAGCACCAGTGGAAATTATGCCCTTAGCGTTGGCTATTTGAATCAGAACGGTATCATGCCGACGATCTTTTCACAAAAAATGTTTGTTGGACTCACGGCAGAGCAGAGTTTGAACAAATGGTTCACGATCGGTGGCAGGGCGGACTACGTCAGACAGACAGTAGGCAATATGCCAGCCGGAACACAAGGTACTACAGGACATGGTGGTGGAGGTTCCGGCGCTGTCACCGGAGCAGCCGTCGCCTATTCCCCTTACGAACCCGAGAAAGACCCTACAACCGGGTATTTCGCGGTTGACAATAGCAATGGCCAGGCCATACCCAATCCATTGGGGCAATTGTATGGTACTTCGGATAAAACAGTCTATAATATTATAAACGCCGAAGGACATATCATCGTCCACCTGCCCTTTAATATCTCCTACACCAACCGCATCTCGGCTGAAATCTCGGATAACTTTGAAAACATTATCCAGGACCCCTCGATCACTTCCAGCGCCGCTTCCGTCAACGGAACGGCTGTGTATAATACCACCACCAACTATACCTGGCTCTGGGATAACATCCTCGACTACCACAACTCGTTTGGCAAAAACAACCTGGATGTCATCGCAGGTCTTACTTCCCAAAAATGGCAAGATCAATATGCGGAAACAGGTGGTAGCGGCTTTCCCATCGCAGGTATTTATTCGATCTCTAGCGCCGGCACCCGGCCCACAACCCAGGACCTCGGCAGCTACGACAGGTGGTCGAAATATTCCCAGTATGGCAGGATCATGTATAACTATGACTCGAGATATCTTTTGACGGCAACGATCAGAAGAGACGGTTCCTCGCAATTGGGTTTACATAACCAATACGCCACCTTCCCGGCGGGCTCTGTGGGCTGGCGGATCATCAATGAAGGCTTCATGAAGCATCAAAATATCTTCAGCGATCTAAAGATTCGCGCAGGCTATGGAGAAACAGGGAATCTGCCAAGTGCTTACTACCCTTCTTATGACGTACTCAACGTAGCGACAGGGCAATATACCTACGACGCGGGCGGCGCCTCCTACCCTGGTTTGGGATTGAATGGAACGGCTGCCAACCCCCTTATCAAATGGGAGGAGACTAAACAATTGAATATTGGTGCGGATATCGCGTTTTTCGCAAATCGTCTACGCCTCACCGCAGACTACTACGATAAAAATACCACGAACTTAATCTACACGAGCAATCTGCCCACGTCTACCGGACAAAGCAATGTTGTGGTCAACCTGCCCGGAAAAGTAGTCAATCACGGTATTGAGATCTCGCTTGCCGGCGACATCCTCACACACAGTGTCGTTACGTGGACAAGCAATTTCAATATCTCATTTAACAGCAATAAGATCGAGGCAAACATCACTCCGATACAAGGCACCTCCATTCCTTCCGGTACCGTCACCTGGTTGGAAAAGAACCACTCGGTCGGATCTATGTTCGGCTATATCTCGCAGGGCGTGGATCCTACGAACGGGTACATCAAATATGCCGATCCTGGCAAGACCGGCGCAGCCGAAAACAATCTGTATCTGGGCAAGGCGCTCCCCACGGCATTCGGTGGATTTACCAACAACATAGGGTATAAGAATTTCTCCCTGGATGTGCTGATCGAGTACGCCTGGGGCAATAAGGTGTTCAATGCCAACCGGTATGAAGAAGACGGAATGTATGACCTCACTAATCAGCTGGCCACTACCCTGCATCGCTGGAGAAACCCCGGTGATAAGACGACTTTGCCGCTCGCTATCCTGGGTGAAAACGCTTCGAACCAGGCAAACAATCCCTTCGAAAATGGTAACGACAATGTGTCGAGCCGTTATGTAGAGAATGGTTCGTTTGCACGATTGAGGAATGTCTCCCTTTCTTATAACATTGCTGCGGCTAACGTCGTTAAATCCATCGGTATTAAAACCCTTCGCGTTTACGTCGCCGGGGAAAACCTGGTCACGGTCACGAAATATTCAGGCTACGCTCCTGATCTGAACATTGGTGGGACGTCGCCTAGCACACAAGGCGTTGACTTCGGCGTCTATCCGCTGGCCAAGACGATTACTTTTGGTTTAAATGTTGGATTCTAATTCAAAAAAGCTTGCTTGAAAACAAAAATGTTAAAAAATGAAAAACAAAAATATATTACCCCTGTTAGCCGCAGCGAGTCTTCTGTTGGTAACAGCCTGTAAAAAAAGTTTTCTGAATATTACGCCGCCCAACCAGGTCTCCACGTCGTCTGCCAATACGCTTGCCGGGCTTCAGGATATACTGAATAACAGTTTTGAACAACTGGCGGACGCCAACGGGCACTTTTATCCATGGTTCGAATTAGTAAATGAAGACGTTCGATCGGACAACAGTTTCGATGGGCAAACAGACAACAACGCCAGTGAAGGGGTCACCGCATGCGATAACTTTACCGACAATGCCACTACCACCGAGGGAAGAGGCTGGAGTGAGTTGTATGGGATGATCGGCAATTGCAATCTCCTGATAGATGTCGCCGCCAAAACCAGTTCCGATGCCTCGTTAACGGACTCGGCAAGAAATCAAATGGTCGCTTCAGAAAAATTTCTGAGAGCGCTGCACTATTTCAACCTGGTAAAAGCATATGGCGGTGTCATACTGTCGCTGCATACCTATTCAAACGACACGACCGTTGTTGTACCCCGTAGTAGTCTTGCCGATTGTTATACACAAATCATTTCCGACTTAACAGACGCCGTCTCCGGTCTCCCGGTCACTTATCCCGGAGTTGTCAATCAACATACACGGGCCACGAAACCTGCTGCACAGGCCTTATTGGCAAGAGTATATGCGCAAGAAGGTGACTATGCCGACTGCCTTTCCACCTGTAATGCTTTATTGCCCGCGGCATACGGCGGCACGGGTACGAGCGGAGCCAGCCTGGTCCCTAATTTTGCCGATCTGTTTAACGACAACACTTCAACCAATACCACGGAATCCTTCTTTGAAATTCAGCACGTGGGTGGCACCAATGCACCCACTCGCAATTTTGCAGTGTGGCTGATCGCTCCTTCGGATTATAATCTGACGATTCCGTCTCCGTTCACCAAATTTGTTACTCCCACCCAGGATCTGGTAAATGATTATGTCAGCTCGGGTGACACGGCCAGAATGCATGGAGTAATGGTTATCGAAAATGACTCCACCGAATTCCTTGGAACGCCCTTCTTCGATAATCCCAATCACTATCCTACTACCGCGTTGACACAGATCCCCTATTTCATCACAAGAGGGCAGTATGTCCAGGGTGGTACGTATAGCGC
The DNA here is from genome assembly GCA_026225275.1 of Puia dinghuensis. Taxonomy (GTDB): domain Bacteria; phylum Bacteroidota; class Bacteroidia; order Chitinophagales; family Chitinophagaceae; genus Puia; species Puia dinghuensis_B. Next base: position 20,809 of record JAMFSL010000015.1, on the reverse strand, counting down.
CGGCGGCAGCCAAAGTGTTATTGTTCTTCGGTTGGCAGACGCTATTTTGCTAAAAGCAGAAGCATTGAACAACACCGGTGATCCCACAGACGCCATTCCGCTGGTCAATGCGATCAGAGCAAGGGCAAAGATGCCTGCGTTAACGGTAACTTCCCAGAGCGACGTCGCGTTGGCGATATTACACGAAAGGAGACTGGAATTTGCCGGACAAGGCTATCGTTGGAGCGATCTGCGGAGATATGGTTCTACGTATACGATCAACCTCATGAATAGCTTCACGGATTATTTGGGAAATAAACTATACAATATAACCACCAATAATCTGCTGGAGGCAATTCCGATCGATGAATTGGAAGCCGACCCCGTTTGCGGTCAAAACCCCGGATACTAGAAAAAAATATCGACAATGAGAAGTAAAACTGTCAGAAGCGTTGCCTTTGCAACGCTTCTTTTCACATTCTATTTAAACGACGCCCATAGCCAGTCGTCAGAAAAGAAAGAAAAGACGACTTTCCAAACCGGAGGCGCCTGGAAACCGACTACCGATACCAGATCCGATGTAGCAATAGTATATGGTGTTTCTGACGGGCATGGAATGACGTTTGAACAGCGGGTACAATCCTGGCGGGACCACGGTTATATAGCCGCGTTTATGACAGGCATCGCCTGGGGCAATTACCAGGAATATTTTACAGGTAAGTGGGACGGCAAACCCCATTTCGACGAAGCCCAGATGGAGATGACCGGGGATACTGTCTGGCACGGAAAACTGACCCCCTATATCGTACCGACCAAAAACTTTTCCAATTACTTCAATGAAAAGATCATCAAACGGGTCATCGACGCCGGCATCGACGCCATTTACCTGGAAGAACCGGAATACTGGGCCAAGTCAGGATACAGCCCTGCCTTTAAAGCCGCCTGGAAAGAGTATTATGGTTTTGATTGGCGGCCGCAACATGAATCGGCCGAGAATACCTACCTGTCCAACAAACTCAAATACCACCTCTACTACCAGGCACTGGAAACTGCTTTCACTTACGCAAAATCTTATGGCAAAAGTAAAGGGATGAACGTACGCTGTTACGTGGCCACCCATTCGCTTTTGAATTATTCCCTGTGGCAGATCGTCAGCCCCGAAGCCAGCCTTGCTTCCTTGCCCTGTGTGGACGGATACATCGTGCAATCCTGGACAGGCACGGCAAGAGAACCAAATTATTTTAACGGGATAGCCAAATCCCGGACCTGGGAAACAGCCTTTCTGGAATATGGCTGTATGCGATCGATGACTATCCCTACCAACCGAAAGCTCTTTTTCGAAAATGACCCCGTCGAAGACGTACGCCGGGATTGGAGCGATTACAAAAAGAATTATGAGACAACATTCTCGGCAGAACTCTTCTATCCCGATATTGACAATTACGAAGTAATGCCCTGGCCCGACCGGATCTTTGATGGTAAATATTTTATCAACCAGACCAGCAATGATAAGGCGCCCATGCCCAAATCGTATTCCACGGAATTGCTGGTGATGATCAATTCCCTGAACAACATGCCCGTTTCGAAAAATAAAACATCCGGAACACAGGGAATCAGTGTCCTGATGGGCAATTCTCTCATGTTCCAGCAGCTTCCCACACACGATAACGGCAAAGCCTTCGAAAACCCTTACTTCTCGGACTTTTATGAAACGTCGGGAATGTTTCACCGCTATCCTACCAGCGACAAGCTGGTAGATCCGCTCTTGTCCAATTTTTACGGTGAAGCATTGCCCTTTCTGGAAAGAGGAGTTCCTGTAAATATCGTTCACCTGGAAAATGCCGGGTTTGAAAAAGCATTCGACGATACAAAAGTCCTGCTGATGTCTTATTCCAATATGAAACCGCTCGATGAAAAAGCGCATGAGCATTTGGCACAATGGGAACGTAATGGAGGGATTATCGTCTACTCAGGACGTGATGACGATCCTTTTCAAACAGTAAAAGAATGGTGGAATTCCGATGGAAAGAAATACGCTTGTCCCGCTGACGATCTGTTTGAAAAGCTGGGTATCGGTCAGAACCCCAAAGAAGGCATCTACCCGGTTGGCAAAGGCAGTATATGCATCATTCGGAAAGAGCCTAAGGAATATGTATTGGAAACCAACGGAGACACGCTGTTGAGAGAAAAAGTCGAAGGACTGTATGCCCAATCGACCGGAAAGAAAATCGAGTATAAAAATAACTTTTATCTCAATCGCGGCCCTTATGAGATCATATCCGTCATGGCCGACGGGGAAAATAACAGTCCCTATACCATCAAAGGAAAGCTGATCGATCTTTTCGATCCCACCCTGCCAGTCTTGTCTGAAAAAGACATAAAGCCAGGAGAGCAGGCCTACTTATATAATATTGAAAAGGTTGCCAACCCCGATAAGCCTCAGGTATTGGCATCGGCGTCCCGCGTTTACGACGAGAAGATGGAAAAGAAAAGCTATTCTTTTGTCGTCAAAAGCCCCCTCAACACAACAAACGTGATGCGGGTATTGCTCCCGGGCGAGCCCAAAAAGATCACGGTCACCGATGAGAAAGGAAAACCAGTCGCCGATGTAAAGACTTCTTGGGACGGAGATAGTAAAACGAGTTTTCTCAGTTTTACTAACGACCCGGATGGAATAAAAGTAAAACTTGAATGGAGGTAATCCATATTAAAGTTACTTCAACCGGCTATTGGGCCGCCGTAAAGTGTAACACCCCGTGGCTGTCTAAATAATAGTTGATATGGGATATAGCCTTGAGGTTGTCGAGAAAAGAGTTGAGTGATCTGTGTTTGTACAGCGCGCCCACGAATTTTTTATCGGCAAGAACAGGCTCGTCGAGTTGGGTTTTAATGCCGAACCATCTGGCCAGGACCTGCGACAAGTCACCCAGGTCCGCCCCGTCAAAATAAAAAATGCCCTGTCTCCAGCTTAGCACCTTTTTAGGGTCGAAAGGTTCCTGCGTGATGCGTCCGTTGCCGGAAATGCCCTGATATCCCGGATTGAGCCTAAGGATGCCGGCGACGGATGGCTGGGCGGATCCTCCGGCGCCAAGAAGGTTGGCCCCTCCCTCTACCAGCGCCACTTTGACCACCCCCTTATCATACGTATTGATATTGAACTCAGTGCCTGTCACCTGAACTGTATTGCCGGGCAAATGGATGATAAAAGGCTGTTCAGGGTGTTTGGCGATCCGGCAATAAGCCTCGCCCGTAATGGAGATCTCGCGTTCGCCGGTAGCAAACCGCGACGGAAAACTGAGCGTACTGGCTGAATTTAGCCAGATCTCCGAGCCGTCGGGCAGATTTACCTTATAATCCATGGTCACAGGCACGCTGATGGTGTTGAAACCGACGGCTGAATCGCCGGCGGAAGATTCACCGGCTGCCTGGTAGTTGAGTGAATTATCCCGGTTGTCGAGGATCAGCTGATCCTGATGGAGATTGCCTTTGACTTTTGAGAGATCAATAGTAGAACCATTCGCCAGTTTCAATTCCACTGACCGGGGCTGTGTTTGAAATGCGGCAAAATTGACCGCCTCATTCCTCCCGGCGGCATTCCTCCCGGCGGGTAACAGCCACCACGCGCCGATCGCCACCATGGCGGCCAGGACAACGGCCACCGAAGTCTTTCTCAGCTGACTTTGGGAATGCAGCCGTTGCTGGTCATGGACCTCACCCGAGATATCCTTCCAGAATCCCGGCGCATTGAGATGTTTGAATGAGCCGGCGACCTGTTCGGCGGGTAGCTGCCCTAGCAGATCTTCATAGGCCTTTATGGCCTCTTTATCGCGGGCAAAGAGTTCTTTCAGCTCCTGATCTTCTTCAGGACTGAGGGAATTGGTCAGTTTGCCCAGGAACAAATATTGGTGATGATCGGAAATTGACAACATAAGAGATAGACAGATTTTTTCGTTTTGTTCACTATCCGGGCAGGGATTTTTCTTTGGTGCGGATCAGGGATCTTTCTTTGGGTCAGAGGCTTTTCTTTAGCTCGGCTCTTAACTTCTTCAGAGCCCGGTCCATATGGTTGCTGACTGTGTATTTGCTGATACCCAGTTTTTCTGCTATTTCGGCATGGGTGAGCTTGTCGATGTATTGCATCCGGAAGACCTGGCCGGCCATTTTGGGCAGGCGATTGATAGCCCGGTGGATGATCTTTCCCAGCTCTTCGTTCTCCAGCGGATAATAGGTTTCGGTTTCGTGGGGGACATAGTTTTGTTTCAGCTTGTCTTGGGTCCGGATCTTATCCTTGTAGTTATAGGCTCTGTTCCTTACTGACTGAAATAGATAGGCATTGAGAGAAATGCTGATGGTTTCGAAGATGCGAAAATACCAAAGGTCTATGAAGAGATCCTGTGTCAGGTCACGGGCCGCATCCTCGTCCCTTAGAATGGACAAGGCCAGTACGTAAAGCCGGTTCCTCGAATGCTGATACAGATATTCGAAAGCCTTGAGGTCTTTCCTGGAAAGGGCCTTAAGCAGTATAGCATTATCTGAGTAGTTGTTGGACATACGGCAATAAAAATAGGCCTATTTTAAAAAAAAGTTATCTTTTGAGTAGTGAGCCGGAAAAGAAAAACCGTCTCCTTTGGTTATATCCGCGTTGAACTACTTATCCTTTTGATCCTGACGGTCTACTGCTATAAAAATTTTCTAAAAACCAAAACTAAACGATTATGATATTGCAGAAACGAGCACGCTCGCAATAAGGATTATTACAAAAAATAGCCCCTCGGCCGTGGGAAGCTTGGAGGGGCAGGTCCAAAATATTACACGTAACATTTCAAACATTGGCAATTTATGCAAAAAACCAGGATTTTTTGTAGGGGACAGGCTATTGTTCCTTTTGTAATCCGAATTAACTGGCGGCAAATAATGAGAACGAGCGTTATTTTATTCATGGTTATGTGTGTGATGGCGCAACTGCTGATCGCGGCTCCCGGCCGGGGACAGGACAAGACCAAGCAGACGATCAGTCTGGATTACCATAATGCCGCATTTACCACTGTGGTCAAGGCTATCGAACAGAAAACGGGACTGATCGTGATGTACGAACTCACGCCGGTGATTGAAAAGCAGCAGGTGACGATCGCGGTAAAAGATATGTCCGTGGCAGAGGTGCTGGACTTGCTGGTCGATGGAAGGATGCTGAAATGGAGCGTGAAAGAATCCGACAATATCGTGCGGCTGGAGCGGGTGGAAGTGCCGGGGCCCGGGCCTTCGGCAGGTTCAGGGATGTCCTCCGACCCGCCGCGGCTGTCGGGTATCATCAAGGATGCGCAGGGAAATCCGTTGGCCGGGGTGACGATCGTGGTCAGGAACAGCAAGATCTTGTCTTCCACGAATGCCCAGGGATATTTTTCCATCCCGGCAAAGGAAGGCGATGTCATCATCTGTACATACATCTCCTGCGAGCCCCGTATCATCAGGGTTTCGGCGGACATGCAGCGTCTCGGGTCGTTGGGGCCCATCGTTCTTGTGCAGTCGGTGTCGGGCCTCGATCAGACGGTGGTGATCGCCTATGGTACGACCACCCGTCGAATGTCCACGGGCAGCGTGTCGACTGTCAGCGGTGAGGAGATCCAGCGTCAGCCGGTCAGCAACGCGCTGGAAGCGCTGGAAGGGAAGGCGCCGGGACTGTTCATCTCCCAGTCTAATGGAGTCGCGGGCAGTCAGATGAATGTCAATATCCGCGGTCAGATTTCAATCGCCAGCGGCCAGTTGCCCTTGTTCATCATCGACGGAGTCCCCTTCCAGGAGACGCCCATCAATCAACTGGGAGGTTCAACTTATTCTCAAAACGTGGAAGGCGCTGCGGGTCCGATCGACCCGATGAACTCTATCAATCCCAGCGACATCGAAAGCATTTCGATACTCAAAGACGGAGATGCCACGGCCATTTATGGCTCCAGGGGCGCCAATGGCGTGATCCTGATCACGACGAAAAAGGGAAAGTCTGGTGCCACCAAACTCGATCTCAATGCCTATAGCGGGGCGGGGAAGGTCACTCGTCTGATGCCGATGCTGGACCAGTCCCAGTATCTGACGATGCGCCATGAGGCCTTTGCCAATGACGGGACTACGCCGACTGCGTCCAATGCCCCGGACCTGACCGTATGGGATACGACGAAGTCTACGGATTTCGACAAAAAATTCATGGGCAACACGGCGCGTCAGACCGATATTACGGCTGCTTTGTCCGGCGGCGACCAGCACTTGCATTATCTGTTCTCCAATACACTACGGCATGAAACCCCGACCTATCCGGGCGATTTCGGTTACAACCGGTATTCCTCCCATCTGAGCATTGACAATACTTCACTGGACGGAAGGTTCGCCCTGACGGTCACAGCCTTCTATACCAAGGAGTCGAATAATGAACCGCTGATGGATCTGACTAATTTAGTGTACAATCTGCCGCCGGACTATCCTTTATATAACGCGAATGGCAGCCTCAACTGGACGGGAGGATTGACCAACCCTATATCCTATCAACTGCAAACCTCCAATTTTAAGTCGAACAACCTGCTGGCGAATTCGACGCTGCGCTATACAATATTGCCTGGGTTGAATGCCAAGGTGAGCCTGGGGTATAATAATATCTCCCAATCCAATAATTTGCTGTCCCCCGTAGCTGCGGAGAACCCTGCTACCAACCCGCTGTCTATGGGCACGTATTCTTCCAACTATGTCGAGACCTATATCGTGGAACCCCAGCTGGATTATACGAAGGTGCTGGGGAGAGGAAAACTGACGGCTACCGTAGGGGGCACCTGGCAGCAGTCCGACTTTGCGCAGCCTTATTTTATCAGTGCATCGGGTTTTCCCAATGACCAGTTGCTGAATAGCTGGATCGCTGCTTCCACCATTAACTTAAAGACCAATAGCTATACGGATTATAAATATGCATCTGGCTTTGCCCGGATCAATTATACCTGGAAAGATCGTTATCTCCTGAATCTCACGGGACGCAGGGACGGTTCTTCACGTTTTGGCCCGGACCGCCAATGGGGTAATTTCGGCTCGGCGGGCGCGGGATGGATCTTCAGCAGCGAGAACTGGATGAAGGAGCAGGCGCCCTGGCTAAGCTACGGCAAGCTGCGGGGCAGCTATGGTACGGTCGGCAATGACCAGATCCAGGACTATGGTTATCTGGCCACCTATTCCAGTACCCCATATACCTACGGCGGGGCCGGCATCAACCCGACACGGGTGGCCAATCCCAAATATGGCTGGGAGACGGATCACAAGATCGACGTCGCACTGGAAACGGGCTTTATCAAGGACCGCATCCTGCTGACGGCAGATTGGTTCAACAGCCGTACCGGCAACCAGCTGGTCATGGCGCCGTTGTCCGGCCAAACGGGTTTTTCTTATTACGAGGCGAATCTGCCTGCCGTCGTAGAGAGCATGGGTTGGGAGTTCGAGCTGAAGACGATCAATATCAAGAGCAAGACGGTGACATGGACCAGCTCGTTCAACCTGACGGCGGCACACAACAAGCTGGTGTCCTTTCCTGACCTTGCCGCCACTGACTATGCCGGTGTATTTGTCGTCGGTCAACCGATCAATAACTATACAGGATACCATTTTACCGGTCTGCAGAATGGAATAGCGACGGTCGCGGATCTCAATCACGATGGAGTGATCACGCAAGGTCTGGAACAGACCTCCTTAAAGGGAGACTATAGGATCATCGGGCAAGCCAATCCCAAATATTACGGTGGGTTCAGCAACACGGTTGTGTACGGTCAATTTCAACTGGATGTCCTTTTTCAGTTCGTCAAACAGATCAAACCTGATTTCAGGGCGCTGCCTTCGTATTTCGTGGTTCAACCAGGGGCGATGGTCAACCAGGATTCGCATATCCTTTCCGATGGATTCAAGCCCTCTGCAGACGTGAACAGCGCGGCATCCCAGGCCTATGCGAATTATTATCTCAACTCGGATGGAGTGTATTCCGATGCCAGTTTTATCCGGCTCAAGAATATCAGTCTGACCTATGATCTTCCGCACTCCTGGCTGAAAGCCGCGAAGATCAAATCCGCGGGTGTCTTTGTCAGAGGGCAGAATCTGCTGACGATCACGCACTATTTTGGCTTTGATCCGGAGACGGGGGAGGGTGCTTCGGGGTCGACGCTGCCGCCATTGAAACAGATCGTTGCCGGTATCCATTGTTCACTTTAACGCACTCTTTAAACATCGAAAAATGAAAAGAATCAATTTAATATATCTGTTGGTGTCGATACTGCTTGGCGCAGGCCTCCTGGGTTGCAACAAGCTTATCACGATCGGCGCACCTCAGGATCAGCTGGTTACCAGCAGTGTCTTTACCGACACGGTCACGGTAGAGGCGGTGGTACTGGGTATGTACTCAAAACTCGCCAATTACAACCCTGGCACAGATATGGGAACGGCTACCACGCTTTATAACGCGATGTCGTCGGATGAAGGGTATTATTTCCAGACCTATCTTGATGCTTTTTACCAAAATGCCCTGACGCCTACATTCTATTATGTCGACGGCTACTGGACCGGAGTATACAACATCATCTATGCCGCCAATGCGCTGATCGCCGGAGACAGCACTTCTTCCTTACCGGCGTCCTATAACGCCCGTACCATTGGGGAGGCGAAATTTGTCCGTGCGCTTTGTTATTTCTATCTGGTCAATGAATATGGAGCGGTGCCGCTGGTACTGTCGACCAACGTACAGGCCACGACCAATCAGCCAAGGGACAGTGTCGCCACGGTATACAATCAGATCCTCCAGGACCTTACAGATGCTGTGCCTGTATTGCCGGCCGATCTCAGCCTGTATGGCGGCAGCCCTATAAGGGCCACGACCTGGGCGGCACAGGCACTGCTCGCCAGGGCCTATCTATACAGGAGCGACTGGGCACAGGCGGCAGCCGCTGCTACTGCCGTGATCACCAATCCCGGGCTGTTCTCGATGCAAACTGACCTGACCCAGGTGTTTTTGGCTAATAGCACCGAGGGGATATTACAGTTTCCTCCGCCATTCACTTCTTCCTTTATGGCCTCTACCCTGGGCTGGTCATCTTACAGCCCGACACCCAATTTTGTCCTCAGCGACAGTTTGTATGCGGCTTTCGAACCCGGTGACCTTCGGCTGGCAGATTGGGTGGGCGTGAAGAGTTATGGCGGCACCAATTATCCCTATCCTAATAAATACAAATACAACGGCGGCGTTGGTGCTGTCGAAGATGCACAATTGCTGCGGATGTCCGAACAATACCTGATCCGGGCCGAGGCCAGGACCCAGCTCGGCGATTTCCCGGATGCAGCGGCCGACTTGAACGTCGTGCGCACCCGGGCCGGATTGGCCGGTACGACCGCCACGGACAAAGCGTCTTTAATGGCGGCGATCGAGCACGAATGCCGGATCGAATTTTTCTGCGAATGGGGACACCGCTGGCTGGATCTGAATCGCTGGCCGGGTATCGTCAATCCTGCCCTGACCCGGGCCGATGAAGTGTATCCGGTCGACAAGACGACACCCTGGCAAGCCTATGATGCGCTGTATCCTATTCCGGAAAATGAGATCGGCGTCAACCCCAGTCTGACCCAAAATCCCGGTTACAACTAAACACACAAAAATGAAAAAGTACCTGTTGTTTAATGCAATCCTATTGGCTTTGATTCCCGTCAGCGGATGGGCACAAACCGGCGATGCCGGCGACGCCTGCACCCTCGATGTCAACATCGGCCCGGTAAAAGCCTCAAAAGTGTATATGGTCTGGAAAGAGGGTGAACAGGACAAGATAGACTCTGCCGACATCAGCAGCGGAAAGGCCAGCCTGCACGTCACTATTCCTTACCCTGTCTTCACCAGACTGTGGCTGGACAACCGGGGATTCGGTTATGCCAATGGCCACCGGCCCGATCTCCTGTACTTTTACATGGAGAAAGCAACGATCCATATTAAGACAGCTGACTCCGTGAAAAAGGCCGTAATCACGGGCTCGATACTCAATGACGAAGTGGCCGTCTACAGAAAATACGTCTCAGGCCCCATGAGCCGCCTGATAGAGGACAATGACACACTCGTGCTGTCGCTAAGGGAAAAAAGAAAGGACACGACCTTCCGCAACGCGATCTGGGCCGATGAACACACCGAACAACTCCGGTTGAAAGAGCTAGATGAGCAATTTGCCAAAGAAAATCCCGATAATTATGGTAGCCTGCTGGCATTGGATGACGCGGGAGGCGTGAATATCGATGCTTCGGTCATCGGTGCTTTATACGATGGTCTGTCGGAGCGGCTGCACTATACAGAGGCAGGAAAAGAGCTGGCCGAAAAGATAGAGACGGCGCGCAAGACAGGGATTGGCGTCATGGCGCCCGATTTCACCCAGAATGATACCAGCGGTAAACCTGTCAGGCTTTCCGACTTCAGAGGGAAATACGTTCTGTTGGATTTCTGGGCCAGCTGGTGTGGACCCTGTCGGAAAGAAAATCCTAACTACGTGAAGGCCTACGATCTCTACAAGGATAAGAATTTTACCCTTTTGAGCGTGTCGCTGGACAGACCGGGAGCTAAGAACGCCTGGATGGAGGCGATCAAAACCGATGGATTAGAGTGGACGCAGGTGTCGGATCTGAAGTATTGGTACAACGAAGTGGCCAAGCTATATGACATCAGGGCCGTTCCCCAGAATTTCCTGATCGATCCGAGTGGAAAGATCATTGCCCGGAATCTGAGGGGAGAGGATCTGCAACATAAATTGAAAGAACTGCTGAAGGCTGTGAATTGATCACTTTATCATTTTTAAAAACTTATATCATGTATAATCGTTCATTGCGGCTCTTGCTACCGGCTGCCTTCCTTGTGTTGAAGGCATATGCGGGAGGCCCTGTTGGCAGGCCTTTTACGCTGAAAGGAGAGGTGAAGGGTGCCAAATATCCTGCCGTCCTTTACCTGACCTATATGGAGGATAAAAAATTAGTCCGGGACTCCGCGATCCTCCGGGATGGGCACTTTATATTCAGCGGCTCCATCAGCCAACCCATGTCAGCGAGGCTGGTACTCAAAGAAGAGGGCATGAATAAATACACTTCTTCCGTGAGAAACCTGTACCTCGACCCGGGCGTCATGACCTTGCAGAGCAGCGACGAGTTGGATTCAGCCGTTGTCGCAGGCAGCCCGTCGACGCAATTGTCGGATGAATGGAAAAAGATGAGCGAACCTTTTTTGGCGCATATGACTGAATGCCGGTCAAGGGCCTTCTATAGCCGGGGCAACAGTGACTCTGTGAGGATATTGAAGGATCAGGGCGCTCAGGCCCTTCTGGACCTCCAAAATGCCCTGACGGTCTTCGTGACCCGACATCCCGATTCTTATGTCAGCTGGGATTTGGTATATGCAAACCGGGTCGCGATGAATCCCGACACTTTCCAGCCTGCCTTCGATGCCCTCAGTCTGGCCTTCCGGAATTCCCCGGAAGGCAAAACGCTGGCTGAACAGATCGTTGGCGTCAAACAGGCTATGATCGGCGTCCGATCTCCTGATTTTTCGCAGTTGGACGCCCACGGCAACGCGGTCAGCCTTCGATCGTTACACGGCAAATATGTGCTGGTGGATTTTTGGGCCAGCTGGTGCGGCATTTGCCGGGCGGAAAACCCCAATGTGCTGCGGGCCTATAATGCCTATAAAGACAGCGGTTTTACCGTGCTGGGCGTTTCCCTGGATGACTCCAAAGATAAATGGCTGCAAGCAGTCAAAGAAGATCATATGCCGTGGCAACAGGTTTGCGACCTCAAGGGGAGGAATAATGACGTCGCCATGCTCTACGGCATTGTAGGCATTCCGCAGAATGTGCTGCTGGATCCTAATGGGGTCATCATCGCCAAAAATCTCCGGGACAGGGACTTGATGAACAAGCTGATGGAGCTCTTTGCCAATGGACAAAATATGCGGCTGGACGGCCATATTTCCTCCCTGAAAGATAGTATAGCGATCTTCCGGTACTGTGTCGGCGACAAGCTCAGGAATGATACTGTAGCTATTCACGACGGCAGCTTTACCTGGCAGACGGTCATGCCCGAGCCGCAGAAGATCGAGGCGATGCTGATGCCGGGTCATCAGCTGATGCCATTCTATTCCGATATCGGCTATCTGCAAATGACGGGGCAGTCGGATTCATTGGATGATCTCCATCTGAAGGGTTCCTGGCTGAATGACGAGGCCAGGGCTTTTCGGGCTTCCATCAAGAGCATTTCAGACCGGCAGCAGCGCACGTCTGCGGCAGAAGCGTATATTAAATCGCATCCCCAAAGCCTCTATTCGCTGTGCCTGATCAGCGACATGCTGCCGGATAATCACAATGAAGTCAAGCCCCTCTATATGGCATTGGCGGAGCCTGTACGTAATACACCTATGGGCCGAAGGATCGCAGCTGCATTGCGATGAAACCTGCCGTTCGCCATAGAATGGCTCCATCCTTCCAAAAACGCACTCGCCTTTTTCTAGGAGCGGCCTCTAAGCTTTTATTATTCTTTCCATCATCGCTTCTTTCAAATTCCTGCTTATAGGAATTTTAGTGTCTGCTATCTTAAGCGTGTAGCCTTCTACTACAGAAACTTTCTTCATGGCAACGATAAATGACTTATGCACTTTCATAAAATCATCCTCAGGAAGAATTGATTCCATGTTCTTTAATGTATCATAAACTATAAATTTCTTTCCGTTTGTATACAAAAGGACATAATTATCTGCAGCCTCCACGTATGACAATTCGCTGAAAAAAATCTTCTCATATTTACCGTTAGACTTCACAAAGAAATATAGATCGCCGGAAGGCATGGATAGGTTCGGCAGGCTTGCGCCGGCAGCCGATTGCCTCAATGCGTGGAATTCCTGGGCTTTACAGCAGGCTTTCAGCAATCGTCTGTCATCAACCGACTTTATAAGGAAATCCATCACATCTAATTCATACCCTCTCAGTGCATAATCAGAATAGGCCGTAATAATAATGATCATAGGCGGTTGACGGAGTGACTTGATAAGGTCCAGGCCGTTCAATCCCGGCATCTGAATATCCAGTAGGATGAGGTCAGGGCGAAGAGTCCCCACGAGCTCAATCGCCTGATAGGCGCTCTCTCCTATGCCGACAAGCTCTATAAATGGAATTTCTCTCAATTCTTCTTCCAGGCCCTTTCGGGCCATCGGTTCATCATCGATTATTATACACCTCAGTTGCATCGGCCATATTTTAAAGCCTGAAATTACTTAATCTGGATCCGCAACAACGCCTCATAGAAAAGCCCCTTCCGGCCGGTGGTCAGTTCATGCCTGCCCGGATAAACAAGCGCCAGCCGCCGTCTTACATTTTCTAACCCGATGCCGCCACCGCCGGAACCTTGCTCAGGGCCTTCAACGATCGAATTCCTGGTGTACAATCGGAATGTTCCTTCTTCCATTCTGCAATCTATAAATATGGTATTCTCCCTATCCGGATGACCTGAGACATGTTTGAAACAGTTTTCAATTAAAGGCACTAATAAAAAAGGAGAAATTAAAAAATCCTGTATCCCGTCCATATCCCCACAAGTGATCTTATAATTATCATTCAGCCGTTCCTTTTGTAAGTCAACATAAGATCGTAAGAACAGCAATTCTTTTTCTACTTCCACCAAGGTGTTGTTGCACTCATACAATTGATACCTCAGCATATTGGAAAATCGTTGCAATGTCTCCCGGGCTTGCCCATTGGACCTGTCAATTTTATAGTAGACGGTGTTCAATGCATTGAAAAGAAAATGCGGGTTAACCTGTTGCTTCAAAAATTCCAACTCAGACAACGCCTTTTCCCTCTGCACCTGATCCAACTGGTGCTGCGCCTGCATGCGTCCTATAGCCAGTTGAACAGCTGCACCTACGGCGGAGATAAAGAAAACCATGAAATAAGAACCAAAAATCAAGTCCGCCCAAAACCAGTAAAAATAGTGTTCATGATAATGTTCAATATCCTTTTGATAACCCGAGAGGGACCTGCCCAACAGCCTCAGTTGCGACAAGATGATCGCCGTTCCCCCCAATAGCACCAATGCCAGGAAAAAGGCGCAGAAAAGCGCCACCTTTCTTCTGTAAATCAGCCGGGGCAGCAAAACCTCCACAGTAACGACCAACGCTCCCATAGATATTGCGACATCAACCGTTGTAGACAGCAATGCCAGGGGTATTACCGGCATGCCTCCCACTTTGAAAAGCAACCAAAATAGAAAAAAAAGGCAACCGAACACTCCATAATACAAACGCCGGCCCGCTATTCGCATAAATTACATTTTAAACCCTGATAAAATTACACCCCTGAGATTAAAAACAGGATCTCATCGGGCGAAATGCCATTTTGCCGGGGTGAAATGCAAAAATCATGTCTTCACCCTATATTTCTTCCATCTTGCGTAACTCCTACCTCATACGTTTGCCTATTACCTAGTTTTACAAAAAGCAACGTCTATGGACAGAAATAAATTCATTCGCAGCACGGCGGGTACACTATCGGGACTGTTCGTTTTCCGGCAACTTGCGACAGCAGGCAACTCCATGCGTGTCCATGTAGATCAGGCCGGCCCCGGAGCCTCCGGCTTTTCTGTTGCCGACACTGCAAAGCCGGCGCCAGTTCAGCAAGAACCGCCGCCTTACACTATCGACCTCGTTAAAGAATTCGTCATTGCAGGGCACGGTAATTTCGACAAGACCCAGTCCATGATCAAAGATCATCCAAATCTGATATTTAGCAAATTTGACTGGGGGAATGGCGACTTTGAAGCAGCCATAGAGGGCGCCGGACATGTGGGAAATAGAGAAATCGCCGAATTCCTCATTGACGCAGGATCTAGGGTCACCTTATATGTATTGACCATGCTCGGAAGGACAGAATTGGTGAAACCTGTGCTCGAAGCCTACCCAAAACTGGTCTTTGCATATGGACCACATGGCTTTACCTTGCTGCATCATGCCAAGGTTGGCGGGAAAGCCGGCGAGGAGTTGTACGCATATCTGCAGGAAAAAGGACTGAAAGAAGATTGGGTGAAAATCCGATAATAATCCTAACATCTCACAACAATGAAATCAATCAAAATTCTGTCAATCCTGTCTGTAATAGTGATAGGCTCCTTACATGTTCGTGCACAAGTATCAGATACTAAACCAACCATTATCTTCGTCCATGGTGTTTGGGCCGACGGTTCGTCCTTTGCTGCTCAGATAGAAACGCTGCAGGCTAAAGGCTACCCGGTAATATCCGTTCAAAACCCGATCACCTCACTGGCAGACGATGTTGCCGCTACGAAGCGGGCTCAACCAGGGCTGCATTGAATGCTTTAGGGCTGGTGCTCTGATCGGAAACTTAAAACATTATCTTTTTTACTTATAAATTTTTTATTATATTTATGAGATACCTCAAGTAGCCCACCTCTGGCTCCACAGCTAACCAACCGAGCTGACCATGCAGGACACCTTAAAATACCTTATCGTCGAGGACGACGATCTAGACCGTATTAGCGTCGAGACTGAAGCAGACAAATTTCCTTTTCTGAAAAGGATTGCTTCTTGCTCACACGCTTTGCAGGCAATGGAACTCATCGCGGAAAGTCATCCCGATGTTCTTTTCCTGGATATCGAAATGCCTGGCATCAGCGGCATACAGCTCGTAAAAATGCTCGCCGGTAGCTCTATCATCCCTGTTTTTATCACCTCCCACCCGGAATTCGCTCTTGAAAGTTTCGAAATAGAGGCCTTCGATTACTTATTGAAACCGCTGACGGCGGAACGGTTTGCCCGGTGCGCCTCACGGCTTCATGACTTCTATCGGCTTCGTTCGAATGCCTTTGCTTTCACCCGGGAACAGGAGTCCGGTGTCATCATCATCAAACAGGGCCACGAAAAATGCAAGCTTAATATTCGCGATATCCTTTACGTGGAGGCCATGAAAGACTATAGCCGGATCGTTCTGGCTGATGGTCAGTTCCTCGTCCTTACGACCCTTACCAATCTGCAGGAAAAATTACCTGCCGAACAATTCGTCCGTATTCATCGCAGCTATATTATCCACACGGAAAAGGTCACTGCCGTCAAAGGCAACAAGGTCTGTCTCGCTTCAAACGAATTGCCAGTGGGCAGATTGTACAAAAATGCGCTTAGGGGGCTTTTCCTCCTGGCTCTTTTCCTGGTCGGTTTCACAAGCCTTTTTGCTCAGGCTCCTGACCTTAATAAGCTCTCCGGCTATAATGACAAAATGAAATCCTGGGTCGCGTGGTGCGAGTCCCTCCGGCTGAATGCCAGCAGTAATTTTTTACAGCTGCAAAATGCGGGATTAAAAGGGCTGCAACTCGCCGCACCCGATGACAATGAGTACCGGTCCCGGTTCTTTACTTATACTGCGCTGGGTTACTATTATCAGACTAAATTCGATACCGCTGAATATTATTTTTATCAGAGCCTCTATTCCGCTCAAAAAAGGAATATCGCGCCGCTGATCTCGCGGGCCTGCGTGTACCTGATTCCGGTAACCTTTCAACTCCGGCAATTGGACAAATCCGACAGCTGTAAGAATATTCTGCAATCCATCATCGACACCACGCATGACCATCAGATGCTGGAAGATGGCTACTATGCTCTGGGTGGCTACTACCAGAATAGATCTTACTACAGTACTGCCCAGGATTATTTTATCCGTAGCATCCAGATGCGGGAAAAAGAGGCAGACACTACCGCCGATCTGAAAAAGAAATTTGATTATGCGATCCAGTGCGATATGTTGTCGAAGCTATATCTCAATACCGGCATGGCAGATAAAAGTCTTGCCATCCTTCGTAAAGGGCAACGCTATGCTAATGTATCCCCCACTGTCGGCAATCGGTTGAAAAGTTCTTTTGTCGAAGCTTTTACTACTTCCGGTCGGATCGACTCGGCACTGCATTACGACAGCGCATTGGAGACGGCCGTCACCAATCCTTTGTTATTCCCCTCGGAGATTGTTTCCTCGGATCTTAATATCGCCATCTATTATCTTGATCAGCGGGAATATGATAAAGCGTCGCCTTATATTGCCAAAGCCGCTTCCCTGGCTGCAAAGATCGGATCCCCATTGCTGGATTTCCAGGTACAAATGACCCGCGGCCGATACTTCGCAGCGACAGGAAAATACGAACCCGCCATCACTGCGCTGGAATCGTCCCTGCCCGTTGCAAGGCAAATGGATAAGGAACTATATAGTAATGATCTGAAATACATGGCGCTTGCCCGGGAAGGGAAAGGCGATATAGCCGGCGCCCTGCAATATTACAAGCAGTATGTAGAGACGACCGATTCACTCAACAAGGAAAAGGTTTCCCGGACATTTGCGGACCTGGAGACACACTATCAGACGAATGAAAAGGAACAGCGCATCGCCTCGCTCGATAAGGAGAACCGTCTCCATCTGCTTGAGCTGCAAAATGCCTCAGGTACCAGGCTGGTGCTTATTCTGAGCCTCGCAGCTCTCGGCATTATTTCCCTGTTGCTGTACTTTATATATCGCAACAAAGAAAAGCTAAATCGGATATTGAGCGAGAGGAACGACCAATTAGATAATCTTAACCGCGACCTCGCCGAGGCCAACGAGACGAAAGCCCGGCTCTTTGGTATTATCGGCCATGATCTTAGAGGGCCGGTGGGCAAAATCATCCGGTTGCTGCAACTGCAAAAAGAAAAACCCGGACTTTTTTCGGCTGACGAACGGCAGCGGCATGAAGAAAGACTTAAAAAAGCGTCTGAAAATGCCCTCGAGACGATGGAAGACCTGCTGCTTTGGAGCAAAAGCCAGATGCAGCATTTCACCCCGGACCTTCATCCCGTCCGGCTGGATACTGTTCTGCAAAAGGAGATTATGCTGATTCAGGATCAGTTTGAAGAGAATGAAATAAAGATACTCAACCAGGTACCCGCATCCCTTGTCCGCAATACCGATGAAAATTTCCTGTCGGTGATCCTTCGTAACCTGTTGCAAAACGCAGTCAGGCATAGTGACGGCGACAAGTTCATCATCATCTCCAGTTCTCCGCAGGAATTGTGTATCACCAATCCCTCCTGCAATGCCACGGCAGCTTCTCTCAACAGACGGCTTAGCCGCAATTGGATCGAAAGCGGCGCCTCAGGGCTGGGTCTTCAGATCGCCAATGACCTGGCTGGCCGTATTCAGGCACAGTTGTTTTTTCGGAATGAAGAGGAGGGAACGCTGACTGCCGTATTGCGTTGGGATGGATCGTCCGCCGGTTATTTCGCGCCGTTGAACGATCATCTGAACGGGGAAGTGGAATCTTCCCCAGCTTCGCAGCAAACTCTTTGATCGGGTAAAATAGGGAGGCGCAGCCTTCTAACGATTTTTCAAAGACGTTCGTCGACTATCCGGCGAACGTTTTTTTTGTGCCCTGATCTTTGGTATATCAAAAAAGAAGGGATATGCCCACATCAAGACCGACAAAATGGATACAAACAATGCTCCTGCTGCTGGCAATTCTATTCTTTATTACAGCACTCATCTTAATCTTTTAAAAATGAGTAAAATAGTTCGGGCTTCTCGCCTCACTGTCGTTGCTGCCCTGCTGCTGTGCCTGTTTGCTGCCTCCCGGCCTGTGACTGCTCATGCACAATTTTTGAAAACCCTGGTCAGCAACATTAAGCAAACCGTTCAAAATCGGGGGTAAGGAGACGTATGAAATCACAAAGGTGGGTTCCGAAACGGTTAATGGTTATTCCTGTGTTCACGTAAAAATGACTACTACTGTCGGGTCGGGCATATTCCATTCTAAGTCAACCGAGGATATCTGGACCAGCACTAATGTGCCGGGTTATAATCTTTATAAACGACTGATTTCCGTCAATCCCACCACCAAACCACAACTCATGCAGGCGCTGGACAATGCCGGCGCAGGCGGTTTTTTTGTCAAAATGGCGAGTTCGGATAAAGACTATTCATTTACCATGACACTGATCCGGGCAGAAGAAAAGAACTGTCCCGCGTCCCTCTTCGAAATTCCCGCTGGTTACACCCAATCCGATGAAAACATGATCCAGCATATGATGGCCACCGCGATGAAACAACAAGCGCAAAAACAAAAAAATTGAACGATGAAATAATCAGATGAAGACCTGGTGGAAGTTATCCCATGGATCATGTTTCGTCAAAAAACCCTAATTTAGCGGTATATTTGTCATTAACGAAATGCTTTTGCGGATCCGACCACTCATATCACTCTTACTCCTTTCCCTAACCACCCGATCTCAGGGCCTCTTATTCAAATCCACGGACAGCCTTCCCTCCCAACGAACCTCCCTTCGCGTTTTCGATACTAACCCCCCGGTTTTCCACGATAATTTTTATATCGAATTCGACCTTTCTCTGTGGGACAATGCGAACCTGGGATATGTACTGGACGTGGCAGCAGATAAAGATAATTCCTATAGCCTCAGTACGAACGGAGCCGGCACGTTGAATTTCAACATCGACCACCAGTCCAATAAGCTGGTGATCCCGCTGCAGCCTGCCCTCCTCGGAAAAAAAGCCTGGTTCAAAATCAGGATCGACTTCGACTTGAAAGCGGATAATGTGGCCATCGACATCAACAATACGGTGTACGTAGCCAGTCACCTGGGGTTCAAGCCCGATATGCCGGCAAATGTGGTCTTCGGGAAAAATCAGCTGTATACCGAGGTGCCGAACATGGCCATTAAAAATGTGGCGATCGGCGATGACTCGAAGGAATATTTCTTCCCGTTGAACGAGCCCGGCGGCACCATTGTCCATGATAGCACGGGCACTGCCAGGGGGACGGTCGAGCACCCCGTCTGGCTGAATTAACGGCGCCGCCCCTCTTTTACGGCTAATCGCTGCGAAGACTCCCGAATGAATAATTTGGGTTTTAACACCTCTTCCACCCCACTCATATCTTCATTGTTATGCATGGTCTCAATGAAGAGCTTGGCGGCTACCTTTCCCAGTTCAAAAGAAGGTTGCTCGACACTGGAGATCCTTGGCGTCACCAGGCTGACCACCGGCTCATTATTGAATCCCACCAACCCGATATCCTGTGGCATCTTCAACCCCCTTTCTTTGATCGCCAGCATGGCCCCAATCGCCATCCGGTCACTGATGGTAAATATTCCGTCCGGTCGCTTCTTCATGGCCAGTAGCTCCAACGTCGCATAGTAAGCGTAGTCCTGGTTAAAATCGCAATAGATGATCAGGCTCTTGTCTATTTTGATCTTATGCTTTTTCAATGCTCTCAGATATCCATCCAGCCGGCTATTGCTGACCCCTAAATTAACAGGGCCCGCCAGGATCGCTATCCTCGTATAGCCTTGTTCAAGTAAGTGCTCGGTTGCGATAAAACCTCCTTCCTCATTATCGAGCCGCACACTCGGTGCTATAAGATGAGGCGTCACCCGGTCAAAAACCACCATCGGCAACCCTCTCTCCTGTACCTTTTTAAAATGATCGAAGATCTTCGTCTCACTGGAAACAGAAATGATAAAACCATCCACCAGGCTGTCCAGCAATCGACGTGTATTCAGGATCTCTCTGCCAAATGATTCATTACTCTGGCAAACCATCACGGTATAACCCGCCTCCAGCGCAACTTCATCGATTCCCCTGACCATCGTGGATAACACCCAATCCAGATTGGGAACGATAACGCCGATGGTATGCGTTTGCTTATGCCTCAGACTAAGTGCCAGCCTGTTGGGCTGATAATTTAATTCGGTTGACAATAACATCACCGCCTG
>JAMFSL010000014.1 GCA_026225275.1 Puia dinghuensis | reverse complement strand
TATAATAACGGTTCATCGGGATAAATATTAAGAACCCTGCGGTGACGGCGATGGCGCTGTAGCCCAGTGACAGCCGCCAGTCTAGTTTGCCGTTGTGAAAATCATTATAATTTGTGACGAGGTTGATCGCTAATACGATGCCCAAAGTACGGAGATACACCCTGAAGAATTTCCTGAAAAGCGTCATAATGGAATGCTGAGGCATAAAGTTAGCGCTTGTCCTGATCATACTCGGCAATAATCAGTTCGATATTATGTATCGAATAGTCAGGATTCTGCCGGAGCTTCTGCACGAGCGTCGTGTCATCCTGCAGATAGCCAGTTATCTGGTCTGTAAAGGTCTTCTTTTCAATGCGCAGATAGGTAGTATCTTGTCCTCTCCGGAGAAAATAGCTGGCATTTTCTTTACCGGCCAGCATACCGACGGCCTGCCCTGCGAGCCCGCCAGTGAAATTGCTGGCAATCGCGACATAATGCATGTATCCTTGCTTCCCGGGCTCAAAGCGGATGCTATACAATTGTACGGGGCCGTCCGTCACCAATTCCGCAAAGGCCTTGTCGAAATGGGCCCACCAAACGATGGCCTTGATGGTTACATCGTTGAGGGTGTGAAAGGACCGGTGGTCGACGACAAAGCTATCGCAGCTACCGGGCTCTATTTTTTGGGCGCTGTCCCCCAAGTGTTTTTTGAAAAGGAAGAACTGAAAGTTCAGGTCATCTTTGGCGATCAACCCTTCGAATTTATGCCCCTGAGAATCATAATAGTACCCTTGAAGGTATTTATCCTTGGGTTTGTGGTCGGAGGCGAGGGTCTTTTCACCCATAAAAGCGGTCATCATAGTGATCGAGAGAAGAACGGCGGTGCTGAAGTGTGTCATGGTTTTACTATTTTCTTGTTTGATGACCCAAAGGAAGAAAATAATAAAAGTCCGGTCGGCCGAAAGCCGACGAATGAGGGAAATCGGCGATGAATCCAACGAAAACGCCGATGAACATATCCCCGAAAGCTGTTGATTAAAATCGTGTATTTTTTTCCACACTACGCCGCCGATATCTACCTCCTGGCCAGCTCAATGATCGTTTTTACGATCTCTTTCAGCTCATCTCCCGTATGTGGTTTGATAAGGTATTTATTGGCCCCATTTTCGTAAGCGTAGGTTATGTCCTCCGTGGCCGAGGAAGTCGTCAAAATAACCAGTGGGATGTTTCGGTAGGCGTCGAAAGATTTGATTTCCAGCAAAACTTCCCGCCCGTGGATCTTAGGCAGATTTAAATCGAGAATGATGATATCAGGAACGATCGTACCGGATTTTATGAGCTCCACAGCGGCATCCCCGTCATTGGCAATATGCATGTCATGTGATACACCAGCCATTGCATCCTGTAACAGCTCTATATCATCCATGTCGTCTTCGATCAAAAAAATTTGCATTCTCAAAGATAAAAGAGATTTTTTTTAATGAGCGAACAAATAAATAATTCATTATCAAATAATTACATCGTCGGCGTGGGTGCATCGGCCGGTGGCCTCGAAGCTATCAATGAATTATTCGACAGCATGCCCGCCAATACCGGGTTCTCCTTTATCCTCGTCCAGCACCTCTCTCCCGATCATAAGAGCCTGATGGGTGATTTACTCTCCAAGCATACCGAGATGCAGGTACTGGAGGCGGAAGAGGCCATGCTCGTCAGACCCAACAGCATCTACCTCATTCCTACGGCGAAAACGATGACCCTTAAGAACGGTAAACTCCGGCTGGAAGATAAACTGAGAGACCATCAGCCCAATAATGCCATCGATATTTTTTTCGAATCGCTCTCTGCCGATCAGGGCGAAAAGGCCGTCGGCATCATCCTTTCCGGTACCGGTACCGACGGGACCAAAGGCATCCAATCGATCAAGGCCAAAGGCGGTACTGTCTTCATCCAGGACCCCACTACCGCTCAATTCGACGGCATGCCCAACAGCGCCATCTCCTCCGGTTATATAGATCTGATCCTCTCTCCCGATATGATGGCCGAAGAGCTGGCGGAATATCTTCGGGAAGCTCCTTTTCTGAAATCGTTCAATGCATTGAACAACCAGGAAGAGGCCATCCTGGTGGACATCCTCGATCTCATTCACAAACATACGCTGCATGATTTCGGGAACTATAAGCGACCTACAATTTACCGGAGACTGGCCAGGAGAATGCTCGAAAAAGGTATTAAATCCATTGGCGACTATTACAATTATCTGCAGGGACATCCGGATGAGATCAAGAAATTATGTGATGAATTCCTGTTGCATGTGACCAAATTCTTTAGGGACGAGGAAGCCTTCGACACATTGAAAGCGACGGTCATCCCGGAAATAATCGCCAAAAAAGACCCGCATGACATGGTGAAAGTCTGGAGCATTGCCTGCAGCACCGGGGAAGAGCCCTATTCCCTCGCCATGTTGTTTGCCGAGTGCCTGGATAGCCTGGGCCGTAATGATACCGAGATCAAAATCTTCGCCACCGATATCAGCCAGACCGTTATCGATACGGCTTCCAAAGGGTTGTATACAGCCGAGCAGGTCAAAAATCTGTCTAAAGAACGGCTGGATCGCTTTTTCGTACCCGAAATGGGGCAATACCGGGTCTCGCCGCAACTGAGAAGAATGGTGGTATTCGCCAGGCACGATATTTCCAAAGACCCCCCGTTCAGCAAGATCGACCTCGTGATCTGCCGGAATATGCTGATCTACATGAACCCGCTGTTGCAGAAAGCCATCCTGCAGAAGATCCACTTTGCCGTCAATGAAGAAGGCTTTGTCTTCCTGGGTCCCAGCGAGAACATCGCTGTCCTCAAGGACGTGATGTCGGACGTGGACAAAAAATGGAAGATCTACCGTTGCATCAGCAAGACCAAGGTGGCAGATC
The DNA here is from genome assembly GCA_026225275.1 of Puia dinghuensis. Classification (GTDB taxonomy): domain Bacteria; phylum Bacteroidota; class Bacteroidia; order Chitinophagales; family Chitinophagaceae; genus Puia; species Puia dinghuensis_B. Next base: position 24,862 of record JAMFSL010000014.1, on the reverse strand, counting down.
TCGAGGCCTTTTCCAGCCCGACTGACCGCACCTATCAGAACTTGTCGAATGTGGCGGCAAAGTCCAAAAATGCGCTGAATAACCTGACGGAGATCTTCAAGGACACCTTGCTGGAAGAATACGACTATGCGGGCATCTTCATCGATAAAGATTTCGAGGTCAAGCAGGCCATGGGGAATTTCAAGAAATACATGGACTTTCCCGAAGGGAATTTCAATTTCAACTTACTAAAGCTCGTCCCCACGGATCTGTCGGTCGCACTCAGCACTGGCATCCGAAAAGCCATGAAGGACAACGAACGGGTCGTTCAACGGCATGTGAAGGTGGATAATGGAAAAACGCAACGCAGCGTGACGATCGTCATCAAACCTTACCTGATCCAAAAAACTTACCTGCAACCTTTTCTTTTTATTATTTTAAAGGACGACGAAATCGAGCAGAAAGTATTACCAGCCTCGATTACCCTGGAAGGCTATAGCACCCAGAGGATCGAAGAGCTGGAACGGGAACTGTCGAACACGAAAGAAAACCTTCAGGCCCTGATCGAAGAAGTGGAATCCTCCAACGAAGAGCTGCAATCGAGCAATGAAGAGATCGTGTCTTCCAATGAAGAGCTGCAAAGCACCAATGAAGAATTGCAATCCCTCAACGAAGAGCTGCATACCGTTAACGCAGAGCATCAGCTCAAGATCAAAGAGCTCGTTGAGTTGAATGACGATCTCAACAATTACTTTCGCAACACCGATATCGGTCAGATCCTTATCGACAAGCGGCTGATCATCCGGAAATTCACCCCGATCGCGACCAAACAGGTCAACCTGATAGCCAGTGATATCGGCCGATCCATCGCCGATATCTCCACGAATATGCCGGACCTCAACTTCATCAATGATATCAAGGGTGTGATGCAGTCCGAAAAAATGATAGAGAAGGAAGTGCAGATGGCGGGAGAAAAGACCTATCTGATGCGGATCGCTCCCTATCTCAGGCAGAATACCATGGTCGATGGAGTAGTCGTCAACTTTTTAGATGTGTCGGAAGTCAAAAAACTGAATCATTTCCTGCAGGCCGTCCTCAACAGTTCCGCCAACGGGATCGTGGCCCTCAAACCGGTCAGGGATTCGGGGGTCGTCGAAGATTTTGAAATCATTTCTTACAACAGGGAGGCCATTGCTATGCTTGGGCTGACCAATGGAACCGTCACGACAGGAACGCCGAAATTCAGCAAGGTGTTCGGTGCCTTCAAATCCTCACTCACCGCAGAATTTATAAAGGTCATCGAATCCTCGGAAACGGTCGTTTTTGAAGACCGCAACCAGAAGACCGGTCAATGGTTCGAATTCACCGCCGTAAAAATGGTAGACGAAATGGTCGTCACTATCGGCGACATCACCGATCGGAAATCCAGCACGGAAAAGATCGAGAAAGGATTTGCGGACCTCAAGGTGGCTTCGCGTGAGCTGGAAGTATCCAATTATAAGCTGCAACAGTCGAATTTCGATCTGCTGCAGTTCGCCTCCGTGGCCTCTCACGACCTGAAGGAACCCTTACGGAAGATCCAGGTCTTCGGTAATATGCTGAAAGGGAAAGTGGCCGACAAACTGGATAGCTCCGAAGTGAACTACCTCGATAAGATGGTCAATTCATCCAACCGGATGCAGATGCTCATCGACAACATCCTGGTCCTGTCCAGATTGTCCCAGCAGGATACCAAACACGTAGAGGTCGATCTCAATGCCGTCATTTCCCAGATCGTCGACGACCTCGAGATCAGCGTCAGGGAAAAAGGAGTGCAGATGAAAGTCGGCCCATTACCCGTCATTAAAGGGATTCCGGGACAAATGCACCAGTTGTTTCAGAATCTGATCAGCAATGCGATCAAGTTCAACCAGGGACATCCGGAGATCTGCATCCAAAAGACCGACATCCCCGACGATATCCTGCGGGAATGGAACATCCAACCCGATAAATATATTGCTATCGATGTAAAGGACAACGGCATTGGTTTCGACGAGCGATTTAGTCAGAAGATATTTGGCGTCTTTCAGCGTCTCGATCCCACCCATTACGAGGGAACTGGCATCGGCCTGACGATCGTCAAAAAAATTGTCGACAACCATAAAGGATTCATCAAGGCCAAAAGCAGGAAAGGCGAAGGCGCGCTGTTTACGATTTTGCTGCCGCAATAGCGGCGCCGAACCCCTGACCTGCCCGAACACGGCGCTGGCGCTCAGAACTTCGCAGGGCCGGCGTCCCTTGCCCTGCTCGTTCGTACCCTTCGCCTTGCTCGGGTATTTCGGACGCTCTCGCGTCCTCTACCGTCAATTCTTATAAATCTCGCTCAGCTTCTTCTCCAGATCATCCCCGCGTAACCCCTTGGCGACAATTTTCCCCTGCGGGTCGATCAGAAAATTCTGCGGGATCGACCCCACCCCATATTCCACCGCCACCGCATTCTTCCAGAACTGCAGATCCGAAACGTGAGTCCACCCCAATCCATCTGCATGGATCGCATTTAACCACTTATCCTTGTCTCCGGGCCTGTCCAGCGATACGCTGACAATGTCAAATCCTTTGGGATGATATTTCGCATAGGCGCTGACGACAGTGGGATTCTCCGCCCGGCATGGACCGCACCAGCTGGCCCAGAAATCCACCAGCACATATTTGCCCCTGAAGGCGGACAGGCTGACGGGCTTGCCCAGCGTATCGTTCTGCGTAAAATCCATCGCGGTTGCTCCAATGCTGGTCTTTGCGGCAATGGTCAACTTGTCCGCAAAGGCCTTCCCTTCGGTCGAACCCTTCGTCGCCGGGCTCAACCCGCCGAATAAAGAATGCAATGCCGGAGCATCCGGATCATTTTTAGCATATAGCTTCAGGACATAAAGAACCACCGGCGATTGAGGATGGTTGCGAACAAAGGGAGCATAGACGGAATCGTCTATCGCTTTATCGATGACTTTCGCCTGCGCCTCGATAGACTTGGCCGTCGCCTCATCCTTCGCCTGACGGGCGGCCTGATAGGCGGGCACCATGGCCATCTCACGCTGCTCATAAGGCTTCGCCGCAGCTATGATCCACTGGTAATCCGTATTGGCTTTAGAGCCGGTCACCACGGCATTCGAAAAGGAATCCACATGACTGATAGCCAAAGATTCCGCCGACAGATAGATACTGGCGACATCCTGCTGCGCAGGCCTGTTCCTGGGAGAGACGTCCAGCAATTCCGCCTGGCCGCCTTCTGCCACCTCTCCGGTCAGCACGTATGTTCCGTTAGTAACCGTCGCGCTATCGAGGATTTGCTTGTTGTCGTTGATATAGATGAGGTATATCTTCTGAGTAGCCTGCAAATTTTTCAGCTGCCCGGTGATCTTGAAGGTCTTTGCGCCACCCTGCGCCATCACTCCCGCCTGTGCCACCAGCATCAGACCCAATCCTAAAGAAATTTTTTTCATATTATTCATTTACTTTTTTTTCATACTTGAACTTCACGAATCCATTTACGGTTGGCAAAGATAATCCGATCACGAGATCCGGCAGCCGCCATGATTATAATCGGTAACATAGATATTCGGCTGGCAACCTGGAAAGGTTTTTCGGATGAACCGAATCATTGTTTTTATTTTTTAATAATGTCTAAAATTCCTTCATTCTCGATGATCATCATTCCGACCCGGTCCGCCGCAATCCCTTCCTGCAGGATGTAAGGATAACGCGGCCGGCCATTTTCCAGCACGGTAGGCAGATAGGCGAACCGCAGATTATCCCGCCGCTTTCGCAATGCCTCACCGGCCTCAACTATATGCGTGGAAATGATAAAGGCGCATTGCCTGTACCGCGCAAAAGCATCCGTCACCGCCAGCGTCCCGTCATACGCATCCTTCACATTCGTCCCCTTGAACAGCTCGTCGAAGAGTACCACTAATCGCTTGCCTTCGCCCACAGCCTGCGCCACCTTCTTCACCCGCAACACCTCGGCGTAGAAATGACTGTGCCCCTGGCTCAGATCATCCGCTACATTGATGCTGCTGAACAACCCGTCCCGCACCGAGAAAGCCATCTCTGCCACCGCCACCGGAAATCCCATATGAGCCAGGTACAAGGACACTCCAAAGGCCTTCATAAAAGTAGACTTCCCGGCCATATTGGCGCCCGTGAGGAACAACATATTGGTGTTTTTCTCCAGCATGATCGAATTGCCTACGGCATTGTTGACCGCGGGATGTTTCAGCCCTTCGATCCAGACGATATTATCCGTCGGGGGTAACGACCGGGCATAACCCCAGCCATTGGCACGGGCCAGATTGCCGACGCCGATATAGACATCCAGTTCGCTCAATATATTCCTGACAGCCTCCAGTTCCGACCGAAGCCGCGTCCGCAACAAATGGTCATGCCGCGCGACAGTCAGCAGCGTCCAGTTCTCTGGTCGTTTGTCACCCAGCACCGTCGCCAGCCGCCGGTCCTCCAGCACCGCCATCGCGGCCCTGGCCTGACTAACATATAGTCCCATGGAATCCCGCGCCACCAGCTCCTGCAGGAACACGGCCAGTATATGCAAGCCGTTCACCGTCGCCAGCAGCCCTTCCCGCAACAACCCATAGGTCTCATCCCGTACCACCGTCGCCATGGCTTTCCGTCGCAGGTTATGCCACACCGCCAAAGGCAGATTTCCCTGCCCCGGGCTTTCCAGGTAACTCTCCATCGCCTCGACCTGCGCACCGCTCAACGGAAAGACCAGACCCTGGCCGGCAAAATACCGGAATAGCCCGCTGCGCTGATTGATGGCCTCAGCATCTGTCAGGGGATGACGAAACATTTGCTCCAGCAGTCGCTCGCCTCCTGTTGTATTGACCTTGCAAAACAGACTGAAGATGGAACCACGCCGGTGCTTGCCCAGCAGGTTGAGATCGTTCAGCGTTTGTTGATCAGTGATAAAGCTCATGATGGTTCAGATTATCTCACGATTCATTCCAATTACCTTTTTCCAAAATATTGAGGATGCCTTCATTGCGGATGATCACCATCCCATGCCGGTCATCGGTAATGCCTCGTTCCAGTTGATAGGTATACACGGGCCTGGTCCCCTCCATCCGCGTGGGCAGGAACAGGAACCCGATATTGTCACACCGCTCCCGTAAGACCTCCCCGGCCTCGATGATATGCGTGGAGATGATGAAGATGCTGTTCCGCTTCCCCGCAAAGGCCTCTGTAATGGCGATAGTAGCCTCATAGGCGTCCTTGACATTCGTACCGCGAAACAGCTCGTCGAAGATCACCAGCAGATTCCTGCCCCGATTTAGCTCCTCTGCCACCTTCTTCACCCGCAGCACCTCCGCATAGAAATGACTCGCCCCCATCCCGAGGTTATCCGCCAGGTTGATCGTCGTGAACAACCCATCAAGGACGGAAAACTCCATCTCCGCCGCCGCCACCGGAAATCCCATATGCCCGAGGTACATGGCAATCCCCAATGACTTCATAAAGGTGCTCTTCCCCGCCATATTCGCTCCCGTCAGGAAAATCACATTATTGTCGGGCGTGATACGGACCGAATTGGCCACAGGATTCGCCAGTCCCGGATGATATAATCCTTTTATGGCAATACTATGGGTCTCCCGCTCCAGCACGGTCGGAAAGGCCAATTTGCGGGCAGCCGACACTCGCGCAACAGTCAGATACAGGTCCAGATAATAGATCCGCTCCAGTAACCGTCGGACGAGACCGCGATGCCGGAAACGCAGCAATTCGTCAAAGGCTGCAACCTGCTCGAAGGCCAGTTTCTTCCGCGGGGATTGCTGTAGCAGTCCGGCAAATGCAGCATCGTCCAACAGGGTTTGGATCGCCGTCCGTTCGTCGACATATGTCGTGGCGTCTGTCCCGTCAGTGCCTACCTTCCTTTTCGTGGCGTCCTTTCCGCCCCTCGCGTCCGCCGCCATGGTCGATACAAAATCGCGACAGGCATGTACCATCTCCACCACTGCAGCCACACCCTTATGGATAATCGCCTGCTCGGTATTCACCGTGATCATGCCGCTGATCCGTCGGCCCAGCGTGCTGTCTTCATGAGACAGCTTGGTCCGCTCATCCGTATTGGCCAGATATTGTTCAATGGCATCGAACCATTCCGGTTTGCAGGGAAAGGACAAACCGGCACCGGCGAAATACCGGAAGATACCTATCCGCTTCCGGATCGCTTCGGGCCGTGACAGGGGCTCGTTAAACAGCTGTTCCAGCAGCATGGCACCGCCGCGGGTTTGGGTATGATTGAAAATGCTGTAAATGGAATTATCCCCCCGCTTCCCGAATATATTCAGGTCTTCAATCGTCTGCCTGTCTGTCGTAAAATGCATCGGATAAGTTATTTTCTTTTACGCCTGATCAGCAGGATACTGCCGAGGATCAGAAATAAGCCCGGCAAAATGCCCATCAGCAATACCTTCAGGAAAGTCAGGCCGTTGTCCGTCAGATCGAGGTGCTTGTCTTTGGAAGGCGGCCGGGATGAATCGATCGGGAACTCACCATTGGCAAACCGGCTGAAGATAGCCGTGCTGAAATCGAAATTACAGGTTTTAATATTGAACCGGGCCAGCTCCGCATTACTCAGGAAATCGGCATCCCCGGCCACAACGATCTTTTGCTGCCGCCCGTTGATCGTCCGGCTAAGCCCAAGTACCGCAGGTAACGGCCCCTGCTGATCGCCCTTCGTGGGGTCAAAGCTCAATATATCCGGATCGGGCTCCGGCGCCTTGGGAACAACAGGAGCGACCTTTTTTACCTTAGCCTTCGGGGCATCATCTGCGACCGGTCCATCTCCTACGATCATCACCGAACTGCCATAGCCCCGCGACTCCACCTGATCCTCTGCCAATTCGATCATATTCTCATCAGGCTTGATCTTCTTGTTCCAGCTTTTCTTACCCGATGTCATCGCCAGTGGCGTGATCGTAAAAGGGCCCCCCGTCGTATAAGACAACCCTGCCGCGCCATGCATGGCGATCACCAGGCTATCCTCGAAATCGGAATGCAGTTTCCTGGTAAAGTCGGCCGCAGCAGCAGTCAGATAGGGCTGCACCAGCTCAGGAGAAAAATCCCTGTTCCGCTCCACCATCATGCCATCCATCAGCTGAACTCCCAATGACTCCAACAGCGGATTAACGATATCCTGTTTACCCGGCTCGCCCGCAATGAGCAGGTTGCCGCCATCAGCAATATACTGCTCGATCTTCCGCCGGGACGCCGAATCAAAGGCAATTTTCGGATCGGCAATGACCAGCGCGGTAATATCTTTGGGAATATCCTGGTCCTTCAGAAATACCTTCTCCACGTCGAATCCCTGGTTGATCAGCGAATTCCGGAAGGTGATCTGATTCGTCAAATATTTAAAATGGCGGTCGCCCAATTTGTCGATACTACGCTCCGATTCACCCTGCGCAAACGCGATCATTGGCAGTTTGGCCAGCATCAGCCTCTTCAACGCCGCGGATGTCTCCGTCTCTGTCGGAAAAACGATCTGGTCGTCGAAAAGCCGCAGGAATGTTTTCCTGCCATTGTAATGCAGGTCCATCACATACCGGTTTTCTTCAGGCCGCAGATCGATCGTCTTCCGGATCTCTTCCGGGGACTCGAAACGGCTCAGGTCGACCTTCATGGACTTGGCGTACCGCTCAGCCAGGGTTTTCACCGTCATGTTCGGGTTATATTTGAACAAATTTTTGTCCCCCGTGCTGTCATAGAAATAGACATACTTGAACTTGATATCAGGCTTGAACCGGAGATAGGGCTCCCATCGTGCCATGTCAGCATTGCGCTGATCAGGCTTACCGTAATAGAACCGGCTGTCCAGCAGGTTGATATACGATGTCACCTCCAGCGGCGTATCCCCCATCTCCTTTAACACTTTTTGCGCACCGACAGTCAGCGTCATGTTTTGATTGGCAGTGGTATCCAGATAACCGACCAGACCCGGTCTCGCGCTGACATAGCCGACGGCCAGCGCCAGTAATACTATGCCCACGTACCGGCCGATCTTCACGACCAGTGGTTTAGACTCACGGTCGGATTGCAGCTTGTAGATGCCGAAACTCAGGAACATACCGATGATCACCATGAAATAGATGATATCCTTTGTCGTGATGAGCCCCAGCAGCATGTGATCGGCCCGTCCCTGGATCGACAGGAAATACGCCAGATCCCGCACGAAGTCGATATCCTGCCACAGCTGTCCGATATAGCTGAGTACCGCCAGCAATACCAGCGTGCTCAATGCTGCGACCACCTGGTAGGAGGTCAGACAGGACATGAACAGCCCGATTGCGGCATAGGCGCACAACAACAGGTAGACACCCAGCAAGCCGGCGAACAGCATCCCCGCATCCGCGTGCTGAAGGTTGACTATCCCGCATATGACGATGATCGCCAGCACCAACACCAGTGCGAGGTTGTACACCATCATGGCAAGGAACTTGCCGAAAATGATCTCCCGCACCTTGATTGGCGAAGAATACAGCAGCTTGATCGTGCCGCCGTTGATCTCCCGGCTCATCAGCCCCATCGTCAGCAAGGGCAAATAGAGATACAGCTTACTCACCAGCTGCGGCCAGATACCATAGGGCGGCGCAAAGGTCCGTGACGTCAGGAACATCAGGTACTTCAGACCCCTGCCGCCCATGTCCTGCTGGGTCAAAATACTCTCGATCTCACTGGTATAAGCCAATCCTGCCTGGAACATAAAGGCGATCAGCAGGAACCAGGCGATCGGGGAATAGAATAACAACGCCAGCTCTGTTCTGGCGATTTTCAATATTGTCTTCATGAGATTTATTTTGTTCGGCTGTGATGACTGGATAATTGTGCGAATATTTCGTCGAGCGAGCTCTTGTCCAGGCTGATCTCCCGCAGCCGCCATCCCTGCGCCACGCTGGTGGCGATGATACGCTCCGTAATCTCGTGGTCACCGTTAAAATACAGGCGGATCTGCTTCTCCGTGAGAAAATCGACCTTCGTGATGCCCGGCAGCCGCAGAAACTCTTCTTCGGCCGGCGGATTATCCATATACATCAGCACGCTATGCGGCTCTAGGTAATTGTTGAAGGCGTCCATCGTGTCGGCAAACACGATCCGGCCGTTGTCGATCATCTTGATCTCCTTGCACAACACCTGGATCTCCGAGAGGATATGCGAAGAGAAGATCACCGCCCTGTCGGCGGCGATCTCCTTAATCAAAGCCCTAACCTCGATGATCTGGTTAGGATCAAGACCATTCGTAGGCTCATCCAGCACGACCAGCTGCGGCCGGTGAATGATCGCCTGCGCAATGCCCACCCGTTGCCGGTAGCCGCCTGACAAATTCCGGATCAGCCGGGTGCTGAAGTGTGCAATGCCGCAACGTTCTTTGGCGTCTTCTGCGGCGGGGCGGATATCGTGCTTCGCCATCTTGCGCAGGTTGGCGCAATAGACGAGATATTCGTCGACCGTCAGGTCCATATAGAGGGGAGCGTTCTGCGGCAGAAATCCGATCAGCCGTTTGGCATCCTCCGGGTTTTTGCGCATATCGATGCCGCCGACAGAGACATTCCCTTCGGTCTGGTTCAGACACCCGCACAGGATGTTCATCGTCGTGGATTTGCCCGCGCCGTTGGAGCCCAGCAAGCCAACAATGCCGCTGTGGTCGATCTCCATGTTGATATCCCGGATAGCCCAGCTGGTGGAATATTTATGGGATAGACGCTCGATTTTAACAATGGGGTGGTTCATGAGAACAGTGTTGTGTTTAATGATTCATTCAGGACCACTAATATCCCGGGTTCTGCTTCAGGTTCACGTCATTCTGCAGCTCGGTTTGCGGAATGGGATACAGTTCGGCATTCGTGGTAAAGCCGGTCTTTTCCGACCCCAATACCGAGGCGGCAGTTCCCGTGCGCTTGAGGTCATACCAGCGGTTGCCCCATTCGGTGAACAGCTCTACCTGTCGTTCATGCATGATCGCAGCCAGGACCGCCGGCTGTGAGGCCGGGTTGGCCGTACTGGCCGGCAATCCCGCCCTGGCGCGGACGATATTCACATCCGCCATCGCGGCCGCGCCATTCCCCAACTCTGCCGAGGCTTCCGCCCGGATGAGATACTGTTCAGCGAGGCGTAAGATCATATAGTCTTCCGTCGTATTCGACGACGTCACTTCGTAATTCTTGTATTTGTAGGGATAATACAAGGTGTCTCCGTTGATGATGGTTTGAAACAACCAATCCTGCATGCGCAGATCGCCCGGCTCGAAGGCGTTCAACAGCCAGGGGGTACAGATATAGCTGGGGATGGTCCCCGCGGAATACGGGATGAAAGCCAACGTTTCAGCCGTTACGTATTGGGAACCGTTGGCGGGCAGCTGCCAGATCGCCTCCGCGCTGCCATCCAGGAAGACCTGGTTAGGGTTCGGAACGAGGCTATACAGACCTGATCCGATCACGGCATTGGCCTCGTTGTAGGCATCCTGCCATTGCTGTTGATAGAGATAGACCTTCGCCAGCAGCGCATCCGCGACATACAGGTTCGGCCGGTAATGACCGGACGAAGGATAGGTGACCTGGAGATTTTGTTGCGCGCTGGTGAGATCCGAAACGATCTGCGAATAGACCGAATCGACGGGGGCGCATGCCAGCGTGGCAGTGAGGTTGTAATTCGGGGTCGTGACAATCGGCACCCCGCCGAACAGGTTGACGAGATTGAAATAATACAGCGACCGCATGACCTTCATCTCAGCCGTGATCTCTGTCTTGAAGCTCGCGGACAGTGTCGTGCTGCTGCTCATATTGGCCAGCACGTCGTTGACAGTATACAGCGCGGTGTAGGAATCGTTCCAGTCCGAGGGGACATCGCTGTTGATCGCCGTCAGGGAATAGTTGTAAAACTCGGTCATATCCGGATCATAGGGCTGCGGCTGGACCAGCTCATCCGAGGAAAGTGCGGTCGATTGGGTGAGGAAGGCATCGGCATAGCCGAAACCCGAATTCGTGCCGGCGTCATAGCTATAGACCCAGGCGATCGCGGACATGGCCGAGGCGCTGTCGAGATACTGGTCGGCTTCCGAGATCTGCGTGGGCGGACTGGACGGGATCTGGATCAATTTTTTACAGGAGCCGGCGAACAGAGCTGTCATCAGCAAGGCTGCCGTTATGATATGGTGTTGAGTGCTGTTCTTTTGCATGGTGATAATCGATTAAAAATTACAATTCAAACCCAAGGCTACAGTCCGTTGGATCGGGAAAGCCGTATAGTCGCTAAAGGTCTCCGGGTCCGCCACTTTATAATTCGTAACCGTCAGGAGGTTCTGGACATTACAAAAGATCCGGGCGCCGCGCATATGCCAGCGTTTCATGAGCGGGTCGGGCAATGCATAAGACAAAGCCACGGTCTTTACCCTCGCATAGGTATCGTCGCTATAAGCTCCGGAAGATCCTCCGAAGTAATTGGCACTCTCGAATGCGGCGGAAGAATAGCTGGTCATCAACCGTTGCAGGGTGGCGTGTGTATCCCCGGGACCGGTCCAGTACCGGCCGAGAACGTAAGTGGGCTGGTTGATGTTCGTAAAGCCGGGCGCATATTGTTCATAAGCCGTATACAGCCAGTTGGGTGCCGTCTGATCCGAGAACTGTATGAACACATACAGGCTGAATTGCTTGTAGGTGAAGGTATTCCCGAATCCGCCCATGTATTTGATCTCGCGGTCGGCAATCGGAACCTCATCGCCACCCGTCGCCGGCAGCCCATATTCGGGGGTGGCGGTCACCTGTCCTTTGGCGGTATAGAATTCGAAGTCGCCGGTCGTTGGATTGACGTCTTTGTATTTATAGCCGAATATCATGGAGGTAGGTTTACCGATCTCGTATGTTTCGGCATAGGAGGAGGATTCCAGGTTGGGGAAGCTCAGCAGCTTATTGCGGTTCCAACTGATATTGAATCGGGTGACCCAGGTAAAGTGCTTCGTTTTGATGTTGGTGGAGTTCACTGAAAATTCCCATCCCTTGTTTTGCACGTCGGCAGGTGAATTTTCAAGCACCGAGCCAAATCCGGTGATGACGGGCAGGGGATAGCCGGTGAGCTGGTTCCCCTCGCGATCCCGGTAATAGGTGGCGTTGAGTAGGACGCGATCATGGATGAAGCCAAGATCGAGGGCGATATTCAGCGATCTCTTCTCAGCCCAGGAATAGTCGGGGTTGTACAGGTTCTGCGGCATATCCGGCCTGACGCCCTGGAAAGTATTCACGTTGGACTGCGGGTTCCAGAGAGCCTGGTACTGGTAGGCCGCAACCCCATCGGAACCGCTGGTCCCGTAGCTGCCATAGATCTTGCCAAAGCTGAGGAAAGGCAGCGTCGACTTCAGCGCCTTTTCCTGCGTGAAGATCCAGCCGGCGCCTGCCGAACCGAAGCTCCCGAACTGTCTGCCCGGACCGAAATTGCTGGATCCGTCGCGCCGGCCGGTGAGGTTGACGATGAATTCCTGGTTGTACATATATTTCACCCGGCCGAACGTCGCGTCATATTTGTAGATAGAGTAGCCGTCATAGCTATAGACCGTTCCCGCACCATTAATGGAATTCAGGAACAGATCATTCGTATAACTACGCCCTTCTCTGACGTTATTATCGCCCTCATTTTTCTTGTAGGTAGCGCCTGCCAGTGCGCTAATGTTGCTTTTGCCCAGGTTGATGCTATAATCGATCTGCGGTTCGATATTGACCGTCTGGAAGTTGTTGGCGCCGAAAGAGGCATTGATGTTGACATAGGAGGGATCCTGCGCGGTGCTGGGGTCCTTCTGGACCTCATCGGTGTTCACGCGGCTATACCCCGCAGTGACACCTACGCTAAGACCGGTGATGATCTTGTAGTTCAGGTGCAGGGTGTTGTTCAGGCTATAGTTCTGCAGGTTGTTCGTCAGGTAGAGGTTCGAATAGAACTGGTAGTTGGCAAGATCAAACCCCTTGTAGCTCCATACCAGACTGCCATCGGGATTCTTCAGGGCGGGCATATCCGGGGCGTCCGTGATATCCTGGTTGCCGCCGAAGCTGGCCGTATAACTTTGATCATAGCCGAAATCGACGCCGAAATCGACGGTCAGCCGGTTGTCGTTGGAAATGTGGTGGAACTGGCTGTGCAGGGTCATGCGCTGGTCCGAGAAATTACCGGGGTAGTTATAATTGGATCGGGTATAGCCGGTCGATAACATGAAGGTGTTGTTATAGGTGCCGCCGGACAGGCTGGCATGCACGTCGACATTGCTCGTGCCACGGCCATAGATCAACTTTTCCCAATTGGTGTACCGGGTCGTATCGAACAGGGTCAGATCCGGCGCATACCCGGGATCGCTAGGGTTACTGCTGGGCGTGAGTCCATCCTGGGCCATCGCCTGCTCGCGGAGCTGCAGGTATTGAGGGGTATTCAGAAATTTGATATTGCGGGAATTGCTGTTTTCCTGCGTATTCACGTTGAGATCGAAGGCCGTTTTGCCGGGTTTGCCTTTCTTCGTCGTGATCAGGATCACGCCATTGGACCCCTGTGTGCCATAGATCGACGTGGCATCGGCATCCCGCAGGACCGTGACGCTTTCGATGTCGGCGGGATTGATGCTGTTGAACGGGCTGATGCCGCCGTACTGGCTGATGCCGCCATTGAATTCTTGTGTGTTGGCCAGGGTATTGAACTGGTTGAGGTTATTGTTTTGCGGCGCGTAGGGCAGGCCATCGATGATGAACAGCGGCTGGTCATAGGGTCTGAAATTCTGGGTAGGATTCTGTATCGTGTTCTGTCCCCTGATCTGCAACTCTATCTTAGAGCCCGGAACACCGCTCGTCGCGTTGATCGCGAGGCCGGGGACCTGTCCTTCGAGGGCCAGCAACACATTGGTCACAGGCTGTTTCTCGATCGTGGCCGCGTCCACCGTGGTGATCGAGCCGACGTTGAAGCGCTGGCTGGTGGTGCCATAGGCCTGGATGACCATGGCATCCAGTTGATCCTGGCTTCGCTGCATCACCACATAATGAAAGTTGCTGCTTTTGTTCGAAGACACGATCTCTTTATTGAGATAGCCGGTGTAGGAAATCACCAGCACCGTCCCATCGGCGATGTTTTTCAGCTCGAATTCGCCGTGGACATTCGATTCAGTGCCTTTCGTCGTGCCTTTGATCCGGATACTCGCACCTTCCATCGGGGCGCCGGTGCTATCGGCGATACGGCCGCGGAGGACCGGATGGCCTACGGTGTCGGCACTATAGGCCGGTGTCGCCTGCACGGGCTTCTCCTTCAGCACGACCATCTTGTCGATGATCACATAAGTGAACGGCTGATCGTTAAAGCAGATATCCAGCACCTCTTTGAGATTGGCGTTCTGGACCGAGATGCTTACCTCGCGTGTCTGCTTCAGCCATTCATCGCGGTAAACGAATAAATAGCCCGTCTGATCGGTGATCTTTTTGAAGATCCTGGGCAGCGAAACATGCTGTTCCGAAAGGCTGATTGTCTGTGCCAGCGTTTTTGCGCTGAGGTGCAGGCAGGTCGCCAGTAGTAAAATAGTTGTCAATCTCATGACCAGGAACGTTTTGGTAAATAGCGCCTTCCTTCCGGGCAGGGAAGCGCCTTTCAATGCCACTAAAAGCATACATTTGCAGTGTTTGGGTTTAATAATAAAGCAGTTTCCAACAATTGTAATTACCGGTTAACCTGAACTTTTCGCCGGAGGTGGTATCAACACTTCCGGTTTTTTTATGCAACAGGCATCCGTTAACCGTTATCCATGATGACAAGGTTTTAATCGCTAGCTGACAAAGGATGATGGTTTAGGGCGTCACGTAGATCGTTTTGTCTTCTGTCCTGAAATGGACGCCACTGGTCCGCAATACTTGCAGGGTGGTCGATAACATGGTATTTCTAGGCACCTCCCCGGTGATATGGCCGCCAGGAATGCCTTTTTCAAAAACGACTTCGATATCATACCAACGGCTGATCTGCCGCATGACCGTGGCAACATCGGCGCTGGTGAGATAGAACAGACCGTTCTTCCAGGCCAGCACCGCCTTAAGGTCCGCATCGGGCGCCAGTTGTAATTGCCCATCCCTGTATTCCGCCTGCTGCCCCGGCTGCTTCAGCACGATCTCATGCCCCCCGCGGCCCGCGGCCGCCGCATCTATGCCCGGCCGGCCCACGGCCGCCGCACCATTAACCAACGTGATCTTTATAGCCGGTTCGTCCGAATAAGCGTTGATATTGAATGCAGTTCCGATATCGCTGACCGTCTGACCTCGGACGTCGACCTCAAAAGGATGCATCGCATCGTGTATCACTTCGAAATAGGCCTGGCCGGAGATACTGACCTGGCGCTTCTTTCCGGAAAAAGCAACAGGATAAGTAATGGAAGACGCCGCATCCAGCCACACCTGGGTACCGTCCGGAAGGACCAGCTTATATTGTCCCCCCTTCGGCGTCGTCAGCGTATTAAAAACGGCGGCGCTCTCCCCGACTTCCTTCGCCCCCGCATTCTGCTTGTAATCCAACTCCCCATTCTGCTTCATGACCCGGTCATTCCCCTGCAGGACCAGCATCCCATTGCCCGCACTGTCCAACATGACCTTCTTCCCATTGCCCAACGTCAGCATCGCCCGGTCTCCTCCCGGATTGGCCTCGATCGTGATCGGCGAATCATCCACTGATGGCGCCTGATGCTGCGACCACCAGAACCATCCACTCGCAGCCATCACCAGCACCGCTGCCGCAATCCCCGCATACCGCCGCCATTCCAGCCGCCTGACCGGCATAGCCCGCCTATCCGCCTCTTCCCCAGCCTCATCCAATCCTCTCGCCAATGTCTCATCTGATCCTCTCTTCAACGTCCCATCCGATTCTCGACCAAACACCCCCTCCAACTCTCCCCCCAATTCCATCTTGATCCGCGACAACATCCGGTCATGCACCACCCCCTCCTGCCCCGCCGGAATCCCCCAGGCATACTCCGCCCACTCTTCCTCCCACCAACCTTCCAGTAGTTCCTTTTCTTCCGCCGTACATTCGCCGGCCAGATAACGTCGCAATAAGAGTTGTGCATCCTGTGTGGTCATAGTCGGGTAGATGTGCGCCTATAGTATAGTGACACCTCGGCAAACAAAGTGGTATCCTATATTAAGTTTTTTTTAAAAAAAATGGGTGGTCGCGCAAATGAGGAAGGCGGCAGGCAACGGCCCAAGCCGGCTGCGTAAGATCTGAAGGGACTTGTACACTTGCTTCCTGACCGTTTCTTCAGAGATCGATAAGCGGTCGGCAATTTCTTTATAGCTCAGGTGATGCCGCCGGCTGAGAATAAATACTTCCTGCATCTTCTCGGGGAGTTCCCGGATCAACTGGTCGATCTGCGCTTCCAGCTCACGGCCAAAGATTTGCTCCTCGATACCGGGAACACTGATTTCCGTACCGGAAATCCGGACAGCCAGCCGCTGCAGGTAATCATAATAGGTGCTGTTCGTTTCAATATAGCGAAAGGAGAGGTAGCGTGCGCTGTTATAGAGATAGGTCGAGAGAGCATGTTCGACGACCAGCGTATTCCGGCGACGCCAGATCGACACAAAAAGCTCCTGCACAATATCTTCCGCATCGGGTTGCCGCCGGATGACCCGCATGACATAGGTCAGCAATCTGCTCCAGTACCGTTCATAAATTTCCGTAAAAGCGCCCGCCTCGCTATTTCTCAGCGATACAATCAGCTGCTCATCAGTATAGGTGCCATACAGATCCATGTCCGGTAAAATAAAAACCAAACATTAAATCTATGTAAAAATTATAGCCCTGCCAAAATCATAAAAAGGAAATGACTCCGTAGAAAGGGTCAAAACCCTCTCCGTAGGAGCCACGTCACATGAGAAAACTATTTGTCAACGGCCTCTTGCCCGTCAATTCTTATAAATCTCGCCGAGCTTTTGTTCCAGATCATCCCCTCGCAGCCCCTTGGCGACAATTTTCCCCTGCGGGTCGATCAGAAAATTCTGCGGAATCGCTCCCACCCCATATTCTACCGCCACCGCATTCTTCCAGAACTGAAGATCAGAAACCTGCGTCCACGCCAACCCATCCGCATCAATCGCCTTCAACCACTTGTCCTTATCTCCCGGCCTGTCCAGCGATACCCCGATGATCCGGAAACCTTTGTCTTTATACTTGTTATACGTCGCTACTACATTGGGGTTTTCCTTCCGGCACGGCCCGCACCAGCTCGCCCAGAAATCGATCAGCACATAGCTGCCCCTGAAGGCGGACAGGCTGACGGGCTTGCCCAGCGTATCGTTCTGCGTAAAATCCATGGCCATCGACCCGATGCTCGTCTTCGCGAGAATCGCCAGCTTTTCAGCAAACACTTTTCCTGCGGCCGAACCCTTTATCGCCGGACTTAAGCCATCGAATAAAGTGGGAAGCGCCGGGGCATCAGGATTGTTACGAGCGTATCCCTGCAAAACATACAGCGCCACCGGCGACTGCGGATGCTGGCGGACAAAGGGTGCAGAGACCGTATCCTGCATTCCTTTGTCGATGACCTTCGCCTGCGTCTCGATCGCCTTGGCTGTCGACTCGTCGTTAGCCTTCCGTGCCGCCTGGTAGGCCGGCATCATCGCCATCTCCCGCTGCTGATATGGTTTTTCATCAGCCAAAAATTGGTTGAACTCCGTATTCGCCGCCGAACCGATTATCAGGGGATTGGCGAAAGAATCCACATGCGTCATGCTGAAAGATTCAGCGGTCAGGAAAATCTCAGCCACATCCCCGGAATAGCGCCCGTGGACAAAAGGCGATACATCCATCAACGTCGCCGGGCCGCTTTCTTTCAAATCACCTGTTAAGACGTATGATCCGTTGGTGATGGCTGCGCTGTCGATGATTTGTTTGGCGTCCTGGATGTGGACAAGGTATACTTCCGATGCCGACAAATTTTTCAACTGCCCGTTGATTTTGAAGGTGCCTTGCGCCATTGTCCCCGCCGCTCCCATCATCAACATCATCACGATGCCCAAAACATTCTTTTTCATATTACTTTGTTTACATTTTTTCGTACTTCACCTTCACTTCCATTTTTTTCGTCACCGGCGGAAGGCACTTCTCTTCATTGCAGGTCTGGTACTGGATCGTCACCCCGACCGTATAGTCACCGGGATCCATTGGGTGTCCGTCTTTTGTTTTCCAGCCGATCATAAATTGCTGCCGGAATATGACACTGTCACCGCTATAGACCTGTGTCCCCCCACTCTTGAAATGCGGATCGGGGATAATCGGAGAACCTAATACTCTAAAACCGTCAGGAAAAGTATAGTCTACCCTGGTTGGGATCCACCCGCCGGCAATGTTTGCATCGGTGTTGGCATAGCCGTACCATCCCTCTTGAAATTTCAGCTTAATCTCTACCGTGCCAGGCATACCCGACCCGATAGTCGCCGGCGCATTCACTTCATAGCTCACCGGACCCTCTTCTCCGTCAATTTCGGTTTTCGGGACTACCAGCAATTTAAACTCATCCTGCGCGATAACCCCCTTGCGGGCCACTACCTTTTGCGGATTCCGCTTGCCGAGCATCACATAGACATAACCGCGATGCCGAAGAGTCAGGTATTTCTCGTCCGTCATCTTTCCCATAATGAATTTCTTCATACCCGAATCTTTCTGTATGCGTTCTTTCACCTTCTCCAGACCACCATTCCACTCGGTGACCCGTCCGGCATCCTTTCCCGGCGATTCCAAACCAAAGTCATCGAGGTAGTTGAAGGCGACCAGGGAGTCGATATTGAAACCATTCACGGTAGGTAACGATATCCCGATCACAAGATCCGGGACCCCGTCATGATTGTAGTCCGTGACAGCGATATTCGGCTGGCAGCCCGGAAAGGTCTTTCGGACAGCTTCCGCAGTAAACAATGGACGCCCCTGCTCAAACCGCAAACCCTTGTCCGTTTGTACGCCGCGGAAGAAAACCACCGGGTCCTTGGTCTTCTCGTTATTATAAACATGGGTGACCAACAGATCCAGCACGCCATCTCCATCCCAATCGACTGGCGTGATAAAGGCCTTCATCACACCTGAATAGTGCGGTTTCCGGTATTTTTTACGAGCATCCTGCACTTCCTTCTCATCCGGCGCGACCACCGACAGCGGATAGCCATCGATACCCAGCAGATATTTCCTCAGCCCAAACCGGGGATGTTCTTTCGTGCCTGTATTCAGCGCCACGCGCAACTCCCCGTTCCCCCCGACAAAAAGATCGGTGAGCCCGTCGCCATTGAAGTCCGCGAACCCGGCTGAGGTGTAGTTCCAATATTCCAATGAGTTTGGGTCTTCATCCGCCGCCGCTCCGTAAACAGGCAAAAACGTTGTCCCGTTATATCCTTGCTGGTCGACGAATTGCCGCGGCTCAAAACCATCCTTTGACCCACGCCACCAGTTGATCTGGCCGGGATTATACTGACCGGTCAGGATGTCGACATACCCGTCCTGATCAAGATCTACCAGACGTGGATGGGTGCCGATACAGCACCATTGATAGGATGTCATGGTATCGCCCTTCACATCGGTGGCATAAAAATATTTCCCTGTATACTTTGGCCGCTCGTTGGTGCCTGTATTCAGATAGACCTTAATGTCAGAGCCGGTCTGCCCGGTCTCAAACTCTCCCAGCAGCAGATCGGTCTTGCCGTCGTGATTCCAATCGTAAAAAGCGGGATAGGCCAGGCCGTGTTTTTCGGTCCGGATCTCGCGTTCTGTACCGGTGACCAGCATAGGCTGGCCGAGCAATGGCGCGCCGGGGATATCTGTATTGGTGATCCGGGGGAATGTCGGCATTCCCGAGGAGGGGATTAGGTCGTCCGCGATTTCAGCCGTCGATCCCGCGCTCGTTGACTTCACGCTCGTTGATGCCACGCCCGCCGGCCCCGCACCTGTCGGGCTCACGCCCGCCGATCCCGCACTTTCCTTCAGCAACATGCTCATCAGCGCTGCTATCTCCGCCGCCGTCTGCGCGGTCCTGCCGTCCCATCTGCCCCGAACGATCCCTGCCTGGTCGACGACCAGCACAGTAGGATTGCCCGCACCAATGGAGTTGCCATAAGCAGTGTCATTAAGCGTCATTGGGAATCCATATCCATGGTCTTTCCAATATTTTACCGGATCATTATTGCTGGCAGGCGTCTCGTTGTAGTCGACTCCGATCAATTGTATATCTTTTCTATCCTTGTATACCGCTAATGTACTGTCGATCTCGTGCGTCAGCTTCCGACAGGGAGCGCACCAGGTAGCCCAAAAATCGAGCAGCAGCACCGACCCCTTTAAGGCCCCGCTTTTCAGCGTTTTTCCATCCGGCGTGCGCAGCGAAAAAGCCGGAAGAGTTTCGCCCACCTGCAAACTACCACCTCCACTAACCAAACACGTTACTATTGCAATTAACAAAAACCGAATCATTGTTTTTATTTTTTAATAATGTCTAAAATCCCCTCATTCTCGATGATCAGCATGCCATGTCGGTCATTCGTGATCCCCGTTTCCAGGATATAAGGATATCGCGGCACTGTGCCTTCCATCACCGTAGGCAGATAGGCAAATTGCAGATTGTCCGACTGTTGACGCAATGTCTCACCCACTTCGATGATATGCGTCGAGATGACAAACCAACACCGGCTATACGCTGCCAAAGCCTCCGTCACCGACAACGTAGCGTCATATGCATCTTTCACATTCGTCCCTTTAAAGAGCTCATCGAAGATGACAACCAGGTTGCGGCCAGCGCTGACAGCCTCTGCCACTTTTTTCACGCGCAACACTTCTGCATA
This sequence comes from Puia dinghuensis, assembly GCA_026225275.1. Taxonomy (GTDB): domain Bacteria; phylum Bacteroidota; class Bacteroidia; order Chitinophagales; family Chitinophagaceae; genus Puia; species Puia dinghuensis_B. Next base: position 4,025 of record JAMFSL010000014.1, on the reverse strand, counting down.
AAAATGACTGTAGCCCTGGCTAAGATCGTCCGGCACGTTGATCGAAGAATAAAGACCCTCGCGCACCGAAAAATCCATTTCAGCCGCCGCCACAGGAAACCCCATGTGCGCCAGGTAGACAGCTACGCCAAACGACTTCATCAACGTCGACTTCCCTGCCATGTTCGCGCCTGTCAGGAACAACACATTACTGTCGCCACTGAAAGCCATGCGATTGCCCACAGCCCCGCTAAGCCCGGGATGCCGCAGGTCTGCGGCATGGAAGACGTTGTCTTCCGCCCTCCGGGCCCGGGCCCACGCAAATCCCCGCTGGGTCCCCACATCCCCCACCGCGATCCCCAGATCCAGCTCATAAAGAATCGCACATAACCGCTGCAACCGCTCATTCAACACCTGCCCGAAGAGGTGATGAAGATATGCGATGGATCGTGTCGTGTCCCCCATTCCCCTCAGCCAGGCATCCTCCAATATCGCCCGAGCCTCCTTCACCTCCGCCGCCCAGGGACCTGGCGATACATCAAACTGTTGAAAAAACTGCCTGCAGTCACTGATGAAAGCAATCACTTCTTTGACCGTCGCCTCTACCGCGGCATAGCGTTCGTCTTTCAGAACGGCAGCCAACAATTTCAACCGCGACAAAGACATTATCGGTGCCAGCCGCCCGCCGGCGCCCGCATGTAAATAATCTTCGACCCTGCCCAACTGCTGCCGGGTAAAGGGAAAGCTCAGCTGACGCCGCTGCAGATCCTGCAGCCGGTTGACACGGTCGTTGATGGCGCCCGCGTCGGTCAAAGGTTTATTGAACATCTCCTCCAGCAATCGCTCCGCCCCCGTCGTCTTCACCTGATTAAAAAGACTGAAGATCGAACCGGGCCGGTATTTTCCTGTAAGGTTCAAATCTGCAAGGGTCTGCTGATCGACGTCGAATGCGTGATCCGCGCGCCCGCCGCCCGCGGCCGCGCCCTCGCGCGTCCTCTCCCCGGCTCGCAACATCTCCAATATCCCCTCATTATTAATAATGATCATCCCATGCCGATCCGCCGTGATCCCCTCCTCCAGCTGGTAAGTATACACCGGCTGATTCCCCTGCATCCGCGTCGGCAGATACAGCGGACGGATACCCGCATCCTCCGCCGTCAACACTTCACCCGCCTCGATGATATGCGTCGAGATCACAAAAAAAGAATCACGCCGCCGGGCAAACGCCGATGTCAGCGCCACCGTAGCCTCATACGCATCTTTGACATTCGTACCCCGGAAAAGCTCGTCGAAGATCACGAACAGCCGTCGCCCCTGTCCCAGCGCAGCGGCCACCTTCTTCACGCGCAACACTTCCGCATAAAAATGACTCGCGCCCATACCCAAATTATCGGGTAGGTTAATAGTAGTGTAGATGCCATCCAGTACTGAGAATTCCATTCGCTGCGCCGGCACCGGAAACCCCGCATGGGCAAGGAAGAGAGAAATGCCCAAAGTCTTCATGAAGGTACTTTTGCCGGCCATATTCGCTCCCGTCAGAAAAATCACCGGCTGACCCGACGTGATCTCTACCGTGTTGGCCACGGCATTTTTGACCATCGGATGATAAACGCCTTCCAGCAGCACCCGATGCCGATCCCGTTGCCGATCTCCGACGCCCCCGATCTCAGCCGTCACGACGTCAGTCGCCAGCACGACCGGAAAAAAGAATCCCCGCTCCGCCGCCACCCGGCCGACGGCCATGTACGCATCCAGCCGGTACACATACTGCAAAAGCCTACGGACCGCCCCACGGTGTCGGAATCGTATCACCGTATCATAGGACGCCACCCGGTTATACGGTAATTTGCTCTTGACGTCCTCCTTCAGCAACGCCTGCAACTCCCCCTCCGCGAGCAGAGAGTCGATGGTCTCTTTTTCTTCACGGTATGCATCGGGTGTCACCCCCGCCACAAAACGCTGCAGCCCATGCAGGATCTCCATCAGCGCCGTGACTCCTTTATAGATATTCTTATAGTCGTTGTCTTCCGCTATCAGGCTGGCCATCTTACTGCCCAGTGTCTGGGCATCGCCGGAGAGCCGTGTTCGCTCGTCGGTCACGGTGAGGTAAGCCTCCGCCACGTCGAACAGTTCGCTGCGGAACGGAAAGGCGGTGTCCTGCGAAGAAAGGGTCTTGCCCTGCGAGGAAACGGCGACGGCCGACTTCGCCCGGAAAGATTGAAAGATAGCGCTCCGCTGCGCAATAGCAGCCCCGTCCGACAGCGGATGGCGAAGCATATCTTCCAGCACGGCCGAGCCCTGCCGGGTCATCGTCCGGTTGAACAATCCAAAGATCGACTCCCCGCCGCGGCGGCCGAAGACGCCCAAGTCTTCCAGCGTTTGTTGGTCAGTCACAAAAGCCATACGAGAAATTATTTTCTTTTACGCCTGATCAAAAGGATCGTGCCCCATATTAGCAACAGTCCGGGCAGGATACCCAGCAGCAGCCATTTCAGGGCAATCACGCCACCCGATGTCAGGTTAATATGCTTATCCTTGCTAGACGGCCTCGAGGTGTCGATCGGGAATGCCCCCTTGCTGAACCAGCTGAAGAGCGCCGTACTGAAATCGAAATTGGCCGTCCTGGGATTATATCGCCCCAGTTCGGCATTGCTGAGAAAATCCGCATCGCCGGTGACGACGATCCGCTGCTCGCGGCCATTGATGGTGCGTGTTAGTCCGACGGCCGTCGTCAACGGTCCCGGCTGATCGCCTTCAGCTGCGGAAAACGACAATCGTGCAACAGCAGGCTTAGCCCGTTTATCCCGGCCACCCCCATCCCCTCTCCCTCCGTTCACGACCATGAAGGTCCCTGAAGCTTGTGCCGATTCATTATCATCCTCCGTGGATTCTATCTCCTCTTCAGTAGGCTTGACCTTTTTGTTCCAGGAATCTTTGCCCCCCGTCGTCAGCAATGGGGTGATCGTAAAGGGACCGTTATTGTCGTAGGTCAGCGCAGCCGCCCCAAGCATCGTAACAGGCAGGCTGTCTTCCTTGTCATCCTGCAGATCTTTCGTGAGGCTGTCGGCAAAGGCCGTTGTAAACAGCTGGATCAGGGCCGGCGAAAAATCCTTGCTTTGCTCCACCACCATGCCATCCATGAATTGCACACCCACGGGCCGCAGGAGAGGATTCAGCAGCGATTGCTTGCCCGGTTCGCCCGCCAGTAACAGATTGCCGCCTGCAGCAATATATCGCTGTAGCCTCGCCAGAACAATCGTATCGAAATCCATCTTGGGGTCGGCAATGACGAGGGCTGCGATATCCGAAGGCACGTCGGAGTCCTTCAGCGACACCGTCTCGACATCGAACCCCTGGTTGACTAGCGACTTCCGGAAAGTGATCCGGTTGGTGACCATCTTATATTGGCGGTCACCCATCCTGTCAATGCTACGCTCCGCCTCACCCTGCAGGAAAGCGACCTTCGGCATTTTCGCCTGTAGCAAACGCTTCAGCGCGGCATCCGTCTCTGTCTCCGAAGGAAAGACGCCCTGGTCGTCAAATAAGCGCAAAAACGTATTTCTACCCCTATACTTCAGCTGCATCACATACCTATTTTCTTCCGGGCGCAGGTCGATGATCCGACGTATCTCTGCCGGCGTTTTAAATTGGCTCATGTCCAGTTTCATCGACTTGGCATACTGCTCAGCCAGCGCTTTAGGAGTCTTGCCGGGATTGTATTTAAACAGCCCCTTATCGCCGGTGCTATCATAAAAATAGACATACTTAAACTTGATATTCGGTTTGAACCGGAGATAAGGTTCCCAACGCGCCATGTCCTGGTTGCGGAACTCCGGTTTGCCGTAATAGAACCGGCCATCCAGCAGATTGATATACGAGGTCACTTCCAGCGGCTCGTCTCCCATGTCGCGGAGGATCGCCTGTGAATTGGCCGTCAGCGTCATCTGCCGGGTTGCCGTCAGATCCAGGTAACCGATCAGTCCCGGTCGCGAACCGATATACCCTATCACCAGCCCCGCCACGACGACCAGCACATAACGGCTGGC
>JAMFSL010000152.1 GCA_026225275.1 Puia dinghuensis | reverse complement strand
GGCAGGAGTGCTTTCTGATCCTGCTATGTCGTCTACCATGCCGGTCTGCTTGAGCATGCTCCGCAGGGTGACCAGATGTGATGTGAAATCCATGCTTTGTTTTGCCACTGTGATGAGTCCCTCGCGGTTGAATCCTACGGGCCTGTCTTTCGCATACTGTATCTGGTTGAAGACGGCGATGGTACCGATGATAAGGATCACCGAGACAGTGAACTGTAGTACCACCAGGATCTTACGTGGTATCGATGCCATCGGTCCTACCCGAAAAGACCCTTTGAGTACCTTGACCGGCCGGAAGGACGAGAGATACAGGGCGGGATAGCTGCCGGCCAGCAGCCCGGTGAGCGCGGTGAAACAGATGCCGGCTACCCAGAACAAAGGCTGATCCCAGGGAATGCGGATGTGTTTTTGCGCGATTTCATTGAAGGGCGACAGCATCAGCTGTACCAGCGCGATGGCGACCACAAAGGCTATGACAGCCACTACCAGCGATTCGCTGAAAAACTGCCGGATCAGTTGTCCGCGCATCGAGCCGATAGCCTTCCGGATACCTACTTCTTTTGCCCGCTTTTCCGACCTGGCCGTGCTCAGGTTCATGAAATTGATGCAGGCCAGGATCAGAACAAATATGCCGATAATGGCGTACAGTCGTACGAATTTGATCCTGCCGCCCACGCAGACTCCATTCTCATAGTCGGAATACAGGCGCCAGCGGTTCATGGACTGCAAAAATAGCTCGGGTTTGAATCGCCGGTCACCGGGAGAATATTGCCATTTTACATTTTTAATGGCTGCCGATGCCCTGTCCATATCGGCGTGGTCGTTGAGCAGCACATAGGTGCTGACCCAACTGTTGCCCCATTCAGAACCTTCACGATGCTGGACTTTGATCTGCAGCTCGAAGGGGGAAATGAGATCGATGCCGTTGAAAGACGAGTTGTCGGGCAGATCGGTATAGACTCCTGTCACCTTTACGAGATAGTTATTGTCGACCTTGATCTCTTTACCCATGGGATCGTCCGATCCGAACAGGCCTTTGGCCACTGTTTCCGATATGATCACGGACGAAAGGTCCTGCAAGGCTGAGGTGTTGCCTTTTACCATGTGAAGTGACAGCATGTAGATGGCCTGCGGGTCCATATAATCGGCATTGAACTTAACCTGCTTGTTGCCGTAGGTCACCAGGTATTTTCTGGTGCCACCTTCCCTGACGACATATTTGAACAGGTTACCATAGTCCTTGGTCAGCACGGGGCCGAGCTGCATCGCCTGACCATTCCAGGTCTGGATGCCGCCGCTGAGGTTCTGATTCTGCAGCACTACGGCGATGCGGTCATGACGGGTATGGACATGATCGAACGACAATTCATCCCCGATCCATAGCCCGATCAGGATGGCTACGGCCATTCCGATAGCGAGACCGCCGATATTGATGGCGGAGGAGAACCGGTTGCGGGTGAGGTTCCGGAAGGCGATGCGGAAGTAATTTTTGAACATATCCGTTGATGCTGGTCCACTTTCTTTGGCCAAAGAGGTGCCAAAGATATATCCATCTAATAGTCAATATTCTATACTAATCTGATGGTTTGATCTGTGCGATTTCGATACAAATGGTGATCGGTTTCGGGTCATTGACTTATGGTTCTGACCCTCAGGTGATGTTGTCATCGAATTCAAGACTATATAAACTATTTTTGGAACCCGGCATTTAAGCCGGTTTTTAATATAACCTTATGCCTACCAACCGCGAGCATTATCGGAATATCCTTCAGTTTTGGCGATCCGCCGAAATATTCACGCTTCCGGATATACCCACCTCAAAAAGAAAAGACAGCAGGATCTTTACTCCTTTGAAACCCGACGGTCCGTTACCGTGGGAAGATGATACGTTTCCTGTGCCGGCAGCGGAAAAGCAATGGAAGCATACGCTGTATTTTCATGTCGTCGCGAAGGAGGCGGTGGTGGAATTGCTGGCGGGACTTTGTGGATCGGCTGAATTCAGGGAACCGGTCTTTGGCCAGACCTGCCTGTCCGCGCTGGTGCTGAATCAGCAGGGGCAGCCGGCGGAGAGGAGTTATTCTCCTGCCGCTTTTGTTTATGGGATAAAGATCCTTCGGGAAAAGGGGGATCCGGAAGAACTGATGGAGTTATTGCGAAAGGCGCAGGAGGATTATATGGAGCGTTTCCAGGTGCCTGTGCAAACTGCGGAGCATGGGGGTGGGGGTGCGGCGAGCGGCGGTGCGACGAGTGAGAATGGCGGAGCGAGTTCGGCGAGCGGGAATGGGGAAACCGCGGGGTCTAAGCGTGTCGATCGGGTTATGTTGAGAAAGGAATTGGAGCTGTTGCGGCGGTTGGTGCAAAACAAATTGACGACGACTACGCCTGTTCTGTGTGTGTCAGAACAGGTTTCGGTGGGCGCTGTTGCTGAGGCTCCTTTTTTGAACAGCTATTTCCTGAATGATCTCAATACTCTGATTGCCGATTCCACGGAGTTGGGCCAGCCGCTGGAAATGTTTTTGAGTCCGGAAGTCAATACCGATGCAAGAGTGAACCTGTTGCAGCATCGACCGCTGCTGGAAAGCCTGCATCCGCAACAGATGCCTGCCGGCCGGTGGCCTTCCCATCCGGCACATGGACTGTATAGCGCCCAGCAGGCAGCACTGAATATTACCCTGACAAACCTACGAGATGGCGGAGGAGAGGTCGGTCGATCGTGCCGGCGATCGTCGGGATTATTGGGTATCAATGGACCGCCGGGCACAGGCAAAACAACGTTGTTGAGGGAGGTGATCGCCGATGTTGTGGTCAACAGGGCTGAAAGATTATTGAAATCGGATGTCGAACGACTGTTTGCCGCCGCCCGCACTCCCATCGTCGACGCATTGGGTTATTATCCCATCAATAGGGCCGTTGCCGGCAACGACGGCATTGTTGTCTCCAGCAATAATAATACGGCGATTGAAAATATCTCCCGGGAATTACCGGCGTTAAAGAGCATTCATCGGGAAACATTTGCGGAAGCGGATTATTTTTCTACCCAGGCGGCTGTCCTTTATGATGAGCCTTGCTGGGGCATGCTGAGTGCGACGCTGGGAAAGGCGGAGAACAGGAATGGTTTTGTATCAGGGCTGTGGTATAAGCATGGTAGTTTTCGCCACTTTCTGCGGGAACAATATGATGACCCGGTGCAACGGGTCCGTAACAAGGAGAATTATTCTTCGACAGCCCGGGAGCTGACAGCGCTGCTGAAAGAATATGAGGAATTCCGGGCTGTTGCTGTGGCCTATCATGATGCATTGCTGCAAGAGGTTGGTCAAGCGGGCAAGCTGCAGGCGCTGGGTACCACGCTGGTGACTGATTGGGGCATTCTTCCGGCCGACCTGCCGGATAGGCATTTCATGGAACTATCTACGGCGGAGATTCAGCGATTGGTGCCTTACTCTTCTGAAAGGGTCAACACGCTATGAAGCGATATCTTTTTACGCAGCCTGGAGTTGCATGAATGGGCCATCAGGGTGAATGCCCGGAAGGTGAGTTCGAATCTGAATGCCTTCATCAATATGATATCTTACAAGTACCCGGCGGCGTTCAACGAAGAGATAGCTGCCGGTTTATGGAACACGCTGTTTTTTTTCATCCCGGTGGTAGCAGTGACCCTGGCTTCGTTTCAACGCCAGTTTGCTAAAATGGGTCAGGGCTCTATCGGTTGGCTATTGCTGGACGAAGCAGGGCAGGCGACACCTGCTGCAGCTTGTGGCGCGATCTGGCGGGCGCAGCGTTGTATCATCATCGGCGACACCTTACAGATCCAACCGGTAGTCACATTGCCTGTCACGTTAGGGCGGCTATTGCAGCAAAAGTATCTCATCAAAGACGATTGCTGGGCACCTCCCGATCATTCGGTACAGTCGCTGGCGGACAGAGTGACACCCTGGGGTACGTATATCCAACCGGGGGATGGGAAGGCCACGTGGACGGGGATTCCGCTGCGGGCCCATCGTCGCTGTGGTGAGCCGATGTTTTCGCTGTCCAATGCGATGGCCTATAACGGGCAGATGGTCAAAGTGCTGGCGGATGCGCCAGTTGACGTCCTTACGGGCGACAGCGGCTGGATCGATGTAGGGACCGGGACGGTGCATGAAGGACACTCCATTGCAGAGGAATTACAGGTGTTGGCCGATTTGCTGGCAAAACTGACGCTGTATTCCGGGACAGTATTTGTGATCTCGCCTTTCCGGTCGGTTGCGGAGATCTGCAAGCGGGAGCATAATGACCATGGCAGGGTGGAGTGTGGCACCATTCATACGTTTCAGGGTAAGGAGGCAGACATCGTCATTCTTGTGCTGGGGACGCATCGTGGGGATGAAGCAGCCAGGAACTGGGTGGCGTCGAGTCCGAATATGTTGAACGTGGCGATCACCCGGGCGCAGAAGCGGCTATATGTGATCGGGAACAGAAAAGTGTGGGAACGGCATGCGTATTTTGATTATTTGGCGAGGCAGCTGCCCGTTAAAGAGCATTTTAGCGGCAGACTTTTTTGATTGTCTTATTTCCTATATTTATCATATGCGAAAAGTCTTTGTTTTACTTATCCCAGTCTTTCTGGCGGCGGCAGCATTCGGTCAGGTTTCAAAAAAGACTATTGACCGGCTTCATCTGCCGTGGATATCCTTTTATTGGCAAGGTGACTCGCTGGCAGGCCGGTATTTTGACAAGGCTGCCATTTTCATTCCGGTCGGGATCGACGATCTGCCTTATCATTTTGCCATGCAGTTCGACCTTGGTGCGGTAACGACGGAGTTTTACGAAATTCCGATGACTCCTTATTTACGAAAGTCCCCGGCGTTGTATAAAAAACTGGACAGTCCTTTTTATCACCACATCGATCTGACCCTGGACAAGATCCGGTTTGCCGATCTCACCATTGCACATCATGCCGGTTTTGGCGACAGCCTTAGCATAGATTCTGCCTGGACGACAACGCCCAAACTGGTGGGGACGATTGCCCCCGACCTTTTCAAGGACAAGATCTTACTCATCGATTACCCCAACCAAAGGATCTGCATGGTCAGTCAGTTGCCCGATTGGATAGAGAAACGGGCGAGTTTTGTGCCGATCAAAATCCAGGATGGCCGGATAAGCGTGCCCTTCACTGTCGGAGGCAAACCGGTCGCGCTTTTATTCGATACGGGTTCGAGTATTTTTTCCATCGTGACGAGTGGTGATCATATGGTTGATTTTGCGGGAACGGGCAACGCTATGACGGACACCGTGGCCGGGGGTGAATCCTGGGGGCAAAAAGTGACTTTTTATGGGAAGCCGATCAGCGGCGAGGTACGGCTCGGCGGACACCTGATGCCTCCTTCGTCCGTCTATTATACACCGGACGTGCCGCACGGATGGATGGTTGAGGCTAAGGTAGTCGGGTTGACCGGTAACGGGTATTTCATGAAAAATATCGTCATCGTAGATTACAAAGCGCTACGATTTGGGGTGATGTGAGGACGCTGGGAAGGGGCTTCGGAGAACTGCGGTTTCTAATGGTTTTATTTAGCTGTTTCGCAAAACCAAAATAGTAAGTCTACCGTAGATATCGGGAAATTTACCCTAGTGAGACTCCATTCTATTGGTCATAAAATTTCTGCCAATACTGCCTCCTCCCATGGATCAACTGACAGTATTCCCTCACAATCTGATATCGATAGCGCCTTTGCGGTGAAAGTTTTCCTGGATCATCATCCGGCAACGCGAGTATCCATTCCTGCATTAGCGGCACAATGCGGGCTGCCTGAAAGTCAGCTGAAAAAGGCTTTCCTCTACCAGTTCAATATCCGGTTGGAGGAATACCGGACAAAATTACAGGTGAAATAATCATTGTATTTCCAATAGGATACACCGGGTGTTTGCCTGGCTATCGGCAGCGATTTCCATTTTTTTATGTGGCAGAATAAAAATAAAGCCGTCGGGCGGGAGCGGGTGTCTGACTCCGGCGGACAAGGTTGAACAATTGCCGTTGATGGCTATTATGAGGCGACCACCGTTCGATGCGGAAAGCCGGCAGGTATCGCCGGCGGGCAGGTCTACATCATAAGCGCTGACCAGCGGGTGTCTCCATTCAAATTGTACATCTGGCTGGATAATGATCGGGCAGGTGTCTTTGCCCGGAGGTTTTTTCGCTATTTCTACGACGAAAAAGTGAAACTCCGGCCCGGCCTGGTTCCACACGGTGTGGTATACGGGTTTGTCACCATAATCAACATATTTCATGTCGCCGGGGCTGACCTGGGTGATGACGGCTGGTTGGCCGGGGACCTGGATGCCGAATGTAGATGGGGAGAGAAAGATGACGACTGAATTGGCGGTATGGATATGGGGCAGGGTGGTGTCATGGGCGGGGACGCGACCTTCGAGCAGGCGGAGATAGCGGTTTTTAAATATGACTTTATGATGCGCTTCGTTAGTGACGGGCAGGAGTTGGGCGGTCGCGATGTGACAACACAAAAGGAAGAAGAGCAGCCAATGGGTGGACATATGGAAGGTTTTGGGAAAAGTAGGGGAGATTTTTGGGAAATAGTTCAGTGGGGGATGAAGTGTGGATGAGGAGTCCGAAAGATTTTGTAGGTTCGGAGACCAAAATCAGTTGCATGAGAAAATTAGCCATTTTATGGATCGTAGTCCTTACGGTCCCCGCCGCCGGCCAGGTACCGGTGAAAGTGACGGATCTGCTGAAGATAAAGTCTGTCGGCGAGGTAACGCTGAGTAAAGATGGCAGCCAGGCTGCATTCCTCGTCACCGAGATCGAGAGCGACACCGCGGTAAAGAGCCCGGGATGGGATTATAAATACGTCAATCATCTCTATATCGTTGCGGCCGATGGGTCCGCCGCACCCCGCCAATTGACCGCCAAAGAGAGCGCCTCTTCGCCCGCGTGGAGTCCCGATGGTAAGCAACTGGCCTTCGTACGGGCTGTAGAAGGTAAACCACAGATCTTCCTTCTCCGGTTCGACGGCGGCGAGGCTATGCAGCTGACCCGTAGCCGTTATGGGGCAGCCACGCCCAAATGGTCGCCCGATGGCAAAGAGATCCTGTTCTCCGCCCAGATCGGACTAAAGGAGCTGATCAGGGACTCTATCCTCACTCCTACTCATCTCCTTCCCTCCTGGCCTTTCGAAGAACCCGGTCTGGCCGATAATGCGGGCCTCCGCCCCTCCGCTGCCAAGCCTGATCCCGATGGGGATATGGCGGAGATCCGTGCCTACCTGGATAACGATGTCAATGACAAAAAAGCAAAGGTAGTCACGAAGCTGAATTTTCAGGACGAGACGGGAGTTAACCCGGATCTTACCTTTACTGAGTGGTTCGTACAAGGGTTGCAGCCGGGCGCCCCACCTATCGCAGTGACCCACGGGTTTTATCAGTATACCTCGGCAGGCTATACACCGGATGGGCGGCAACTGATCATCACTGCCCATATCGACTCTACTGAACATCCCGATCGCAGCGAGGAAAGCGAGATCTATCTTGCAGACAGGGACGGACAGCATCTACGGTTATTGCTAGGTGCCAAGGGGATGATCTACAGCAGCCCTTGTATTTCTCCATCCGGTAAATGGCTGGCCTTTCATTACAGCGCTACTCATTATGTAGGTGCAGCTTCGTTGGCAATCGTTGCCCTGGATAATCCGGGAATGGCACGGGATTCCATTTCTATCGACCGGGCGACTGCCAATCTTACGTGGAGCGGAGACGACAAGTATCTTTATTTCACCGCCCATTCGAATGGTGGCGCACCTATCTATCGCGTGTCGCCGGCATCGAGAAAAGTAGAGCAACTGTCTGACTTCAACAGTGGAACGAACAGTCTCGACATACGGGGAAGCCACCTGATCTTTTCACGGACAGAAGTCGCCAATCCCTCTGAATTGTATATTGCCGATGTTGACGGACAGCATGCCCGGGCTATCAGTGCATTCAATTCACCGTGGATTCAAACCCGGATTCTTAGCCTTCCGGAGAAACACAGCTTTCGAAATCCATTGGGACAAACGGTAGAATACTGGGTGATGAAACCTATCGGCTATAAACCTGGCATGCACTATCCTGTGCTGC
>JAMFSL010000151.1 GCA_026225275.1 Puia dinghuensis | reverse complement strand
GGTACTACGTCTTCCCCCAGGACGAGGCAGTTGAGGGAATCGGCCTCCATGTTAAACGGAGTGTTCGACCGGAGGATGCGGGGATGGGACTTCAGTTGCAACCCGGTAGTAGCCGAGCCGGTGAAGGTTACCACGTCCTGCGCCTCTACATGGTCGAGGATATCGCCGGCGCTGCCGCAGATCAATTGCAGAGCGCCGGGAGGGAGGATGCCGGAGGCAGCGATCTCCCGTACGACTGTTTCCGTCAGGAAAGAGGTGACCGTGGCCGGCTTGACCACGGCAGGGACGCCGGCCAACAGGTTGACGGCGATTTTTTCCAGCATGCCCCAGACGGGGAAGTTGAAGGCATTGATGTGGATGGCTACGCCTTCTTTGGGGACCAGCAGATGCTGGCCCATAAAAGTGCCCCCTTTGCCCAGGTCCATGGGCTCACCATCGAGGCAAAAGGTTTCATTGGGGAATTTGCGGCGAAGAGAGGCATAGGCGAAGAGGTTGCCGATACCACCTTCCAGGTCTATCCAGCTATCCGCCCGGGTAGCACCGGTCAGGTAGCTGATGCGATAAAATTTGTCCAGGTGTTCGCGGAGGTGGAGGGCTAGTGCCCGCAGCATCCGGCCACGTTCCGGAAAAGTCATGCGGCGCAGGGCCGGGTTGCCTGTTGTCCGGGCATAGTCAAGTATGGCGGCAAAATCCAGGCCTTTTGTGCTGGCATGGCCGATTGGCTCGCCGGTAAAAGCATTGTATAGGGGCTGGCCGTCTCCGTCTCCTTCGATCCACTGGCCGGTGATGTAATTTCCTAACTTAGGCATAGATACAATCGTTTAAGCCAGCGAAGGTATGTAAAGTTCGGGTGCTCTGAATGGCGCGCCAGGGTGCCATCCTGACAGGCCGAAAAGATTGGTCGGCATTTTGACTTTACAGGAGATATGGAAAGAAATTATTCATGGATGGAATACGCCGTACGGGACGCGGAGTTACTGGACAGCTATTCCAGGACGATCACGGGCGTGGTTGGTCAGGTAGCGGAGGCGGTCGTACATATCCAGGTGCAAAAGCCGGCCAGCGAAGGGCAGGGACGTGGACGCGAGCAAGGGCGGGAACGCGGGCAAGGACGGGAGGGCCAGCAAAAGTTAATGCCGGCATCGGGCTCAGGATTCATTATTTCGACCGACGGTTTTGTCGTCACCAATAATCATGTCATCGAGATGGCGCAGGATATCAAGGTCTCGCTGGCAGATGGCCGGACGGTCAATGCCGAATTGAAGGGGGCCGATCCCTCCACGGATATCGCCGTCCTAAAGATAGATGTCACGGGGCTGAAGGCTCTTTCCTTTGCCGATTCAGAGGCCCTTCAACCGGGGCAGATCGCTATTGCTATCGGCAATCCGCTGGGGTTGCAGCATACGGTGACGGCGGGGGTTGTAAGTGCGCTGGGGCGAACGCTTCGGGCTAATAACGGCCGTCTGATCGACGATATCATCCAGACGGATGCCTCATTAAATCCCGGTAATTCCGGCGGCCCGCTGGTGAATTCCCTGGGGCAGGTCATCGGGGTGAATACAGCAACGATCAGCAATGCACAGGGGCTTTGCTTTGCCGTTTCGTCTAATCTCGCTGCCTTTGTAGCGGGTAAGCTTATCATCGAGGGCAGGGTGAAACGGGCTTACCTGGGGATTGCGGGGCAGGTAGTGAATCTGACCGGGCGGATGGTGGCGGCTAACCGGCTGGACAAAAATACAGGGGTGTATGTGTATGAGGTCGTGGCGGATCAGCCGGCTTACAACAACGAGATCCGGACGGGGGATATCATAGTGTCCTTTAACGGAAGAGCAGTAGGTACAGTAGATGAGTTGCATCAGCGGCTGAATGCGGAAGTGATCGGACGGGCCGTGGAGATGGAAGTGTTAAGGAATGGGCACAAGACAGCGCTGAAGGTCATTCCGGGGGAAATGAAATAATCGATGGGCGCAGCTAAGCGCGATCCCGCAGGTCGATTTCCCGGCTGAGGGCCTGAAAGATCCCATCCACGTCTCCCTCGCCTTCGATATAGACGACTTTGCCGTATTTCTTGTAATGCTCGGCTACGGCTGCAGTCTTTTTCTCGTATTCGGCGATGCGGGCGCTGATGATCTCTTCATTGGTGTCATCGGAGCGACCAGAGGTTAACCCGCGATTGAGGAGTCTTTTGACAAGTTCTCTGGAGCTGACCTGTAAGGCCAGCACAATGGCGATGGAAGTGCCTTTCTGGGTCAGCAATTTATCAAGGGCTTCTGCCTGGGCGGTAGTACGCGGAAATCCGTCAAAAAGGAAACCGTGAGCCTGGGGGTTGTTGTCCAGGGCGGAGCTGATCATTTCGATCACTACTTCGTCCGGTACCAACTGGCCCTTATCCATGAAGCTTTTGGCGGCCAGCCCCAGGGGGGTCTGACCGGCTATTTCGCTTCGCAGCAGATCGCCTGTACTCAGGTGCTTCAACCCGTATTTCGCTATCAGTCGTTCAGACTGTGTACCTTTTCCGCTGCCTGGCGGGCCAAATAATATTAAATTAAACATATATAGTACTACTTACCCTTGGTGTGTCAACAAATATAGCACATGGTTTAAAAATTCGTTAACATTTTTCAGTTTTACCTTAATACCGGGCAGAAGGGGGCGAATTTAAGTGCAACTGCCGGTTAAGAAGGTGGAAATTAAACCAGAGGGGGGTAGATTTGTTGTCCAACAGAAATCAAATCAGTCAAATATGGATACGAACAACAAAGCCGATAACCCGGTCTATTCCCGCAGTGATCAGTCTGTGGTGAACCTGACCGAGGAACAATGGAAGACGATCCTGCCGAAGAATGTCTATGACGTAGCTCGCAATAAGGGTACGGAAAGGCCTTATAGCAGTCCGCTGGAGGACAATTATGAGATCGGAACGTATTACTGCGCCGTATGCGGTAACCCGCTTTTCAGGAGCGATACGAAATTCGAGAGTGGTTGTGGCTGGCCGAGCTTTTATGAGCCTGTCAGTAAGAGTAGTATCATATATGCGGCAGATCATGCACATGGGATAGACCGGACGGAAGTGATGTGCGGGCGCTGCAAATCTCACCTGGGACATGTTTTCAATGACGGTCCGCCCCCTACCAGACTCAGATATTGTATCAATGGGGTCGTCCTGGATTTTGAGAAGGCGCAGGATGCGGAAAAGAAATATAATGCTGAACAGGGAGGGGCGAAACATGACCACTAATAAAAAGATCGGCTGGATAGGCTTGGGTAATATGGGTACGCCCATGGTAAAGAATCTGTTGAAGGCAGGATATGAAGTAACCGTGTACAATCGCACGGCAGCCAAGGCGGCGCCGTTGCAGGAAGCAGGCGCTAAACTGGCCGCCAGCCCGGCGGCGTTATGGGAGGCGGCGGATACTATCATCACGATGGTGGCTGACGATGCGGCACTGCAGCAGATACACCAGGGTAAGGATGGATTGCTGGCGGGCGATGCGGCCGGCGTTGTGATCGACATGAGTACCGTCTCTCCGGCGACCAGCCGGGAACTGGCGGCAAAGCTGGCGGTCAAGGGTGTCGATTATCTCGATGCACCAGTCGCGGGGAGTGTCAAACCGGCGGAGCTGGGGCAGTTGGTGATTATGGTGGGCGGGAAAAAAGAAGTGTACGAAAAAACGGTGCCGATCTTTGAAAAGTTGGGAAAAGCGCATTTCTATCTAGGGCAGCACGGCGCAGGCAATAATGCCAAACTGGCGATCAATACGTTGCTGGCCTTTAACATGCAGGGGCTGGCCGAATCGGTGCTTTTCGCGAGTGAGCATGGGATCCAGCCGGAAGCGATGCTGGCCATCATCGGGGAAAGCGCGCTGGCTAATCCGATCACGAAAATGAAGACCACCAATCTGTTGCAGGCAAATTACCAGCCTGCCTTTGCACTGAAGCATCTGGCGAAGGATCTACGGCTGGCGCAGGGTCAGGGGCTGCATACGCCAGGAGGAGAGGCGATGCACGATAGCTATCAGCAGGCGTTGGCACAG
>JAMFSL010000150.1 GCA_026225275.1 Puia dinghuensis | reverse complement strand
TCCTTTTACCCTCAGGCTCTATTACATAATGCGCCAGCATAGTGTCGAATAAAGGTCCTTTCGGCTCGACACCATACCATTTCAGCACCAGCCAGTCATATTTCAGGTTCTGCCCGATCCAGGTCACCGACCCGGACTCAAAGAGTGGTTGAAAGGCATCCAGTATCTTTTTCACCGCAGTTTGGTCAGAAGGACATGGGACATAATACGCTTCCCCTACCTGGAAAGAAAAGCTCATTCCGACCAGTTCGACATCATTCGGATCGATACCCGTCGTTTCAGTATCAAAACAGATCTCTTTTTGCTGCAGCAACAGGGCGACGAACTCGGCAATTTCCTTATCCCCGACAATGGCGCTATAGGAATGTGGTGTATTGTGGATGGTCCGGCTGCCATGCGGTACCGGTCCGTCGGTCTCTTCTCCTTGGGTCTCTTCTTCTCCCCGCTCTACAGCTGCCTCCAGTCGGGTGCTGGCTTCTTCCAGCCGGTCCGTTTCCGTCGTCGTTCCTGCTCCGGCTGCGCCCGTGCTTCCGTTCCCCGCTGTCCCTGATCCGGCCGCGCCTCCTGCCTTTTTCTTGCTAGCCGCCGGCTTCACAGCATTGCCGAACAGATCCGTCTGGACTCCTTCCGGCGGCGTATAAGCGCCAGCCCCGGTAAAACCTTCTCCCAGGATCCTCTTCCCCATGCTCCTGAACTCCAAAGCGGTGAAGATCTCGTTGAGTGTCTCTTTATTCCAATCCTTCAGCCGGAAATTCTCTTCATGGAATTCTACCGGCACATGCGTAATAATCGTCGCCAGTTTCTTACTCATCACGGCCAGCTCTTTTCCAGCCCGCACCTTTTCGCCCAGTGCACCCTTGATGCTATCGGCATTCGCCACTACATTTT
Source organism: Puia dinghuensis (assembly GCA_026225275.1). Classification (GTDB taxonomy): domain Bacteria; phylum Bacteroidota; class Bacteroidia; order Chitinophagales; family Chitinophagaceae; genus Puia; species Puia dinghuensis_B. Next base: position 57,294 of record JAMFSL010000150.1, on the reverse strand, counting down.
CCAGGTTGCCCCATTCCGCCAGCAGCTTGGCCGCGGTCTTTTCCCCGACGCCCTTGATGCCCGGGATATTATCTACGGCATCTCCCATCAGCCCCAGGATATCGATCACCTGCGAGACATCCTTGATATTCCATTTTTCACACACTTCCTTCGGCCCGAGGATCTCGGCAAGACCACCCTGGTAGCCAGGCTTATAGATTTTGATCTTATCCGATACCAATTGACCGTAGTCCTTGTCCGGCGTGACCATATAGACCTCATACCCCGCTTTGGCAGCCTGCAGGCTCAGCGTTCCGATCACGTCATCGGCTTCATAGCCGTCCAGTTCTATACAGGGAATATTGAATCCTTTGACGATCGCTTTGATATCCGGCAGAGCGCTGATAAGGTCCTCCGGCGCCTCCTGGCGGTTGGCCTTGTATTCGGCAAAATCAGTATGCCGCTCCGTCGGCGCTTCCGTATCAAAGCACACTGCCATATGGGATGGATGCCGGTTGTTAATCAGCTCTACCACGGCATTGGTAAAACCGAACTGCGCATTCGTATTTCGTCCCTTGGATGTGATCCGGGGACTGCTGATCAGCGCATAATAGGCGCGAAAGATCAGCGCCATGGCATCGAGAAGGAAGACTCTTTTGTCCGTATTATCCATGGGGCGAAATTAGTTAATCTTTCATCTCTTTCAACTTCTTCTGCAACCCAAACATTTCATCGCGCAGTCGCGCAGCCTCCATAAAATCCAAATCCCTCGCCGCCTTCTCCATTTCTTTTTTGGTCCGCGCAATCGCCTTCTCCACCTGCGGGATCGTCTGATACACCTGCTGCTCCTCTGCCGCCATGGTCACTAATTCTTCATTGGGAGCTCTTGCATAAGGATCGGCTGGATTATATCCTTTGATGTCCAGCACCGACGTTTGCGCGAATACCTGTTCCTTTGATTTCAATATCGTTCGTGGCGTAATGCCATTCGCTTCGTTAAAGGCGATTTGTTTTACCCGGCGGCGCAGCGTCTCATCTATCGTCCGCTGCATGCTTTCGGTCATGATATCGGCATAAAAGATCACCAGCCCGTCTACATTACGTGCCGCACGACCTGCCGTCTGCGTCAGGGATTTTTCGTTGCGCAGAAATCCTTCTTTATCGGCATCGAGGATCGCCACCAGCGAGACTTCCGGCAGATCCAGCCCTTCACGGAGCAGGTTGACCCCGACGAGCACATCGATCTCTCCCAACCTCAGTTGACGCAGGATCTCCACCCTTTCGAGAGTATCGACTTCGCTATGGATATACTTGGACTTGATATCGATGCGGTGCAGGTACTTGTCCATTTCCTCTGCCATACGCTTCGTAAGCGTGGTGACCAGCACCCTGTCTCCTTTTTTAACGGTCTTATCGATCTCGTCCAGCAGGTCATCGATCTGGTTGACGCTAGGCCGAACTTCGATCGGCGGATCCAGCAGCCCGGTAGGGCGCACCACCTGTTCCACTACCACACCACCCACTTTTTCCAGCTCATAGTCTCCCGGCGTTGCCGATACGTAAATAGTTTGACCCGTCAACGATTCAAACTCATGGAAGTTCAGCGGCCGGTTATCCAGCGCGCTGGGCAGGCGGAAACCATAATCTACCAGCACCAGCTTACGGCTGCGGTCACCGCCATACATGCCGCTAATCTGCGGAACCGTCTGATGGCTTTCATCCAGCACCAGCAGGAAATCCTTTGGAAAGTAATCCAGCAGACAGAAAGGCCGGGTCCCCGGATCGCGACGGTCGAAAAACCGGGAGTAATTTTCAACCCCATTGCAATAGCCTAGCTCGCGGATCATTTCGACGTCATAATTCACGCGCTCGCTTAACCGCTGAGCCTCGATATACCTGCCGATATTTTTGAAATAGGTCACCTGCGCGGCCAGCTCGTCCTGGATCTCATAAAGCACTTTATGCAATATATCTTTTGGCGCCAGGTAAAGGTTGGCCGGGAAGATCGCTATATCTTCCATAGGGCCGATCCGTTTGCCTGTGGCAATGTCAAAACTTTCGATCGAGTCGATCTCATCACCGAAAAAACTGATCCGGTATCCATAGTCCACATAGGGCAGGTTGATATCCACCGTATCCCCTTTGACCCGGAAATTTCCCCGGGCAAATTCGATCTCACTACGCTTGTACAGCGAATTGACCAGCGAATGCAGAAAGCCTTGCCGCGAGATCGTCTGTCCGCGCTGCAGCCTTACGATCCCGTTCTCGAATTCGGCCGGATTACCGATACCGTAGATACAGCTCACGGACGCGACGACGATAATGTCCCTGCGGCCGCTCAATAGTTGAGTGGTTGCCTGCAGACGCAGCTTTTCCAGCTCTTCATTGATCGAAAGATCCTTTTCGATGTAGGTGTTGCTGACCGGCATATAGGCTTCCGGCTGATAGTAGTCGTAATATGAAACGAAATACCCTACGGCATTATCGGGAAAGAATTGTTTGAACTCGCCATACAATTGCGCCACGAGGGTCTTGTTGTGTGTGAGCACCAGCGTGGGCCGCTGTACGTTCTGGATCACATTGGCGACGGTAAAAGTCTTTCCCGAGCCCGTGACCCCCAGCAATGTATGGTATTGCTCCCCGGACAATATGCCCTCGGTCAGTTGTCGGATCGCCTCCGGCTGATCACCGGCCGGCTCATACGGAGAGTGAATGGTAAAAGATGACATGAATAAAATTACGCTTTTTTCACCTTTTTCAACCCCTTCCGGAAAGGATCCCAGCTGATCTTCAGCTTGCCATCGTCACCGGTCTTGGCCCGGAGCCGGACACTGGGGCCGGCCTTACTGTCGTTGCCCTTGCTTTCCGGTGGAGCATCGGTATTTTTGTTCTTCAGATTGCTCAGCGGAATCTCTAACTCCATATCCGTTCCTGTTTTCATGTCATAGGTCCCGGTGGCATACAGGGTAAAGACACTCGACCGGATCTCCATCCGCTCCAGCGAGACTGTGGTGGAATCGATGTCAAGCTGGTTCTGCAGCTCGGCAAATCGGATCTGGGAAAAATCACGCTTTTTCATTATCTTCTCATGGATCTTCTCCATCGGCTCGAAGTTCACCAGCTCGCCGTCGGTGATGCTGAAATTAACGGTTCCCTTAAGACTCTTGGGTACGACTACTGCCTTGTTATTCAAAGCGCCGGTGAAGTGGATGTCGGCATTCATCCGGCCTTTCAGGTTCTGACCGGTAATGGCTTTCTGCCCGAAATTATCGAAGGAGGTAAACAGCTTGGGAATATCCACATTCTGCAGGTGTGATTCGAATGTCAGCGGGTTCGCGTAACCTTTTGCCCGCTTGCTAAGGGTTGCTTTAAGATCCAGCGAGCCCGAACTTTGTTCGACTGTCATGCGGTTCAGGCGGATCTCGTCATTCTGGAAAGTAATATCAGCCTTCGCATGTGCGCCGTCGAAGTTTTCATAGCTGATATCGGCGGCATCCAGGTTAAGATGGACCAATCCGTTTTTGAGGAAGTTGTCGATACGGGAGGCTGTCGCACCAAATAAGGTCGAGCTGGGCCTCCTGGTAGTGGTCCCGCTGCCAGGGGGGCCGGCCAGCGAGACAAGGTCTTCCAGGTCGAGGTGAGCGGCATTGAGGCTCCAATCCATACTGACATCTTCGGCATTATGGTCGAGAAGAGCGATCAGGTTTTTGGCCACGCCTTTGATCACGACGGTGCTGCCGCCGGCCCGGGCCTCGAGTCGTTGTACCACCAGGTCCTGGTCTTTAAAGAGCAGTCGGCCTTTGGCGTGGCTGAGCGTGAATTTATAGGGAAGATATTCGATCCCGCCGGAGTCGATGTCGAGATGACCGTTCACGGTTGCGCCAGCCGTGTCGTTCTCGGAAAGCGGGCCTTTATAACGCAGGTCCATATGGCAGCTGCCTTTTTGGAATTGCAGGCTTTCGCTGCCGTACACTTCGTTCAGGACGGACAGGTCGAAGGCAGAATGCAGGTCGCAGGCCAGCTGCGGAAACTTGAGATTGGTGATGTCGGCCGTATCGGCATGGAGCGGTATCTTTTCCAGCGAGGCGGAAAAGCCCGTAAACCTGATGCCGGAATTTTCGTCTTCGCGCGGGTGACCGTGTACCCATTCGTTGGTGAAGCTGCCCTGGAAGGAAGCGTCGTTAAAGTCGCCGGTAGGCGTGTGCACGGTACCGTGCTGCAGGCTGGTGTGGATCTGGATCTGCGGTTCGGTTTGATCGGCGGCTCCGGCATCCAGCTGGACACGAACGGCAATGGGCTCGTCGATATTGTAACGATCCAGCTTTTCCCGCAGCTTAGGCGTCAGCAGGGAGACGGCCTCCCGGAAAAGAATATGATCGGTGGTGATCGTCAGAAAGAAGGGGTCGGGTTTCACTGTGGGGAAAAACCGCCCGGTGAAAGTAAATGCGTTGCCGTCAATATTCAGGTTGACCTGCCCGAGCTGGACGATCTCGCTGGCGAGATTATAGGACAGCGAGAGATGGCCGGACAGCGGCTTATCCTTGACAAAGCTCCCCTTATCCGTATTGAAGGCAAAGCTATCGACCTTTATATCTGTCCGGACGTCGAAGAAGAGGGTGCGGTCATCGCGGTTGATGTCCGCGTGGAGGGCATGAATATCCAGTCCGAAGAATTTATTTTTGTTCTGCATGTCCATCACAAAGCGTACGTTGGACAAAACAACGGTCGGCAGATCGGCCTGAGCCTTTTGCGACCTGGGGGTGGCAGCGGTATCTGCTTTATTGTCTTTTAGAGCAGAGGTATTACTGTAGCCTGTGGTATCGGTATAGAAGTAGGCCGTGGCGTTTTCGAGGAAAATGGTGCTCAGTTCGACTTGTCTTTTGACCAGCGACCGGAACAGCGAAGCGCTGACATATACGTCGCCGGCCTGGAGCAGGTCGTGATGGTGCTGTGACCAGGCGCTGTCGCGGAGGGTGACATCTGTCAACCGAAGGGTGATGGACGGAAAGTGCCTGAAGAGCGAGATGTCGACATGGCCGATTTGGAGATTGCCGCTGATCCTGCTGTTGATTTCCGTCTGTGCTTTCTTCAAAAGGTCATCTTTCTTCCATTCGACAAAGGCGGCCAGCGCCACCCATAATAAGAATAGCAGGCACAAAAGAGCGCCTGCTATCCGGATCGTATATCGTAGAATCTTTTTCAAGTATGCATTGCATCCCTATTGCAAGGCGATCGCGCCAAGGTAATCGGAGAATTTCTTCAGCACGGCAGCGTCGATCTCGATCTGCTCCTGCGCTTCTTTCCAATTACGTTGTTCGATAGCCTCCCGGATGCCTGGCAGTGTCTTTACACCATAGCCGGTATAAAAACCGGGGGCATAAATCGAATGCCGGTACCAGGGACGGCGGGGAAGTCCATTATCAGATAGCAATTGTTGTTCCGCCCTATAAAGCGCTTGATTAACAGCATCTTCGCCACTCCCGCTCCATTTTGACCTGGCCAGGGTGTCAGCCAAACGGTTGGAGACCTTTTCAAGATTCCCAAGCGCATTTTGCAGACTGGAAAAGTTCAGGTAGGGGACTTCGTCTTTGGCGGCAGGCGCCAGCAGATGGAGCGCCGTATCGGTGCCATAGCTGTATTGGTGGTCTTTTAGTATCAGGTTGGTCAGCGAAGTCGTCTCCCGCAATTGGTCTACCTCCGTCATCAGGTCCGTAGCGTAGCCGTTAATGGTCTTGTACAGGGCGCGGAAGTCAAAGGGCAACAAGGCCGCGTCTGCCATCCGTAAGGTGGTCCTGCCTGCCGTTTTCGCCAGGGCGACGCCGTATTGGAAGCTGGGGTCTTTAAACCTGCGGTAATCATCGTAGGAGTCATAGATGGAATGATATTCCCCACCGGGATCTTCTCCCCCGAATCCCAGGTTAAAAGAAGGGATACCCAAATGCTGAAGGAAGGGCGAATAATCCGAGCCCGAACCCAGTGCACCGAGGGTAAAGGGCTTTTTGGCCAGGAGGTCTTTTTTAAGCTTGCCGTTGTTAGCCGCATTCACCAATTCCCGGGAATGCATGCGCTCGGCCACGCTGATATGCGTCTCGGGATCGATGACATCGCGGGCCACCTCGTTCATGAACGGCTCGAGGGCGTGGGAACCTTCGACACCGAGGAAGCCGCGGCCATTCCCGTCGGAGTTGATATAGACGACAGCTTTTTTCTGGAGTTCGGCGGCATGTTCTTCTACCCACTCGGTTGATCCCAGCAGGCCGGGTTCTTCCCCATCCCATGCGCAATAGACGATTGTCCGTTTGGGCTTCCAGCCACTTTTGACCAGCAGACTGACGGCCCGGGCTTCTTCGAGCATGGCGGATTGCCCGCTGAGGGGGTCTCCTGCGCCGTTGACCCAGCCGTCATGGTGGTTACCCCTGATCACCCATTCATCCGGAAATTCGCTGCCTGGCAGTTTGGCGATCACATCGTGGAGTTCCTTCATGTCCCAGTTAAAAGCCAGTTTGAGATGGACATGCGCCTTGCCGGGACCGATATGGTAGGTAAAAGGCAGGGCGCCCCGCCAGTCGGACGGAGCGACAGGGCCGTCAAGGGCCCGCAGCAGCGGTTCAGCGTCATGATAACTGATTGGCAGTACCGGGATTTTCAGCAAGGTGGTTGCCTCTGACCGGTCCAGTCTTTTCGCATCTTTTGTAGCGCCGATACCCGGTGTCAGCGGATCGCCGGGATAGATCGGCATGTCCAGTACAGACCCGCGCTGGACGCCATATTCATTCTTGAAGGCGCCCTTGGGGTAGACGTCGCCCTCGAAATAGCCATCATCTTTGGGATCGGAATAGATCAGGCAGCCAATGGCGCCATGCTCCTGCGCCACCTTGGGCTTGATGCCGCGCCAGGAACGGCCATATTTGGCGATGACGATCTTTCCTTTCACGGAAATACCCATTCTTTCCAGGTAATCATAGTCCTCGGGGATGCCATAGTTGACAAAGACCAGCTCCCCGGTGACGTCGCCGTCGGGTGACCAGCAGTTATAGGTGGGCAGCTGTTCCGATGTCTGACCGGATGTAGCGTCTTCTTTTAACGGCTTTTCGGCCAGGGTAGCCTTGAAGGTCGTCGGCCCTGTCATTTCCAACAGGCGTTCCTTCGGAGTAGGGAAGGGGACATAAAAAGTCTCCACCTGGGCGTCGTAACCCCAGCTTTTGAATTTATTAAGGATATAATCCACAACGGCCTTGTCGCCGGCGGAGCCGACATGGTGAGGCCGGGCAGACATGATCCTGATGCCGCTGTCGATGTTTGCGGCGGCAAGATAGCTGTCGTAGGTCGATTCGAGATCGAATTCCTTCCGGGCGGCAGTTTCGTTAAATCCGGATAATGATTTGGACTGGGACCAACCCAGTGAAGAGGCCAGCAAAAGGCTGCCGGCAATAACAAGTTTTCTCATGGTGCTGTAGTTTGAAACAAGATTTGGTTACAGCAATGAATATACGGATTTCCGCCCAAAAGCGCTGGAAGCCCTTGTCACGCCTTATAACGGATCCGACGGATTTTGCAGCCGGTTATTGTAGACAGAATAATCGGGTGGGGTGATTTCATACTCATGCAGCATGAGCGGGGAAGTAAAAATGAAATCCGCGGTGGCGCGGTCGCAGGCAAAAGGGATATTCCAGGTCACGGCCAGGCGTAGTAAAGCCTTGATGTCAGGGTCATGCGGCTGTGCTTCCATCGGATCCCAGAAAAAGATCAGCATGTCGATCTTGCCTTCGGCGATGCGGGCCCCGATCTGCTGGTCTCCACCCATCGGACCACTCAGGAATTTGCGTACCGGTTGACCTAGCGCCTGTTCCACCAACGTACCCGTGGTGCCGGTGCCAAATAGCTGATGCTGGGCCAGGGCGGCTTTGTTGTAGACTGCCCATTCGATCAATTCGTTTTTTTTGTTGTCATGTGCGACGAGTGCTATTCTCTTGGAGCGACTCATTTTTCTAACGGGCGCTTGCATCTTACGTTGAGTTTAGTGACGAAAGTTACGCGGAAAGTTTTGCGTTTTAAGAAGAATATAACAACTACAAAGTAAATTTTGGCCCCTGTCTTGCGTTGTAACCACTCTACCGAATGATGGCCGATGGTCATCGCCTCTTAAAACAATGAAAAAACTGTCCTGTCTCATCTTATGGGTGAGCGTTGGATGCTTTGTCTGTCAGGCTCAGCAAAATCCGGCGCTGGCGGATTCCGTTTCGGATCCTGCCCTTGCACCGCATGCGGGTGGTCAGCCTCAGTTTGTCGATTTTAGCGCAACGATCAAAGATGTAAATAAAGTATGGCTGCAGTGGGATATCGACAGCGCTGGTAACGGAGATTACTTTATCGTAGAAAGGAGTTCTGATGGCGAGCATTATGAGACGATCGGCGCCGTGAGAGAAACGGGAGCTGTGGGTCATTATGAACTGGTCGATGTCGCACCACCGAACGGATCTGATTTTTACCGGATAAAATGCAGCCCGCCAACAGGGCCACCTACGTATTCTAAATCGATGCAATTGAGTCTTTCCGGAAAAGTCGATTTCAAATTTTATCCCAATCCCGTCGACAAGCTTTTTATTGTGCAAACGGAACATATTATTGATTTGCTGGTATTGGATGCCGCAGGGGCGATCAGGCTTAGCAAACGATTGCAACCTGGTATTCAGGTTGTTAATGTTTCTACCCTCGAAAAAGGGGTGTATGTTTTGCGAGTAACTGATAAAGAAAGCAATAGAGCAATTTCCCAGCAGCTAGTCAAGAATTAAAATTACCTAAAAAAAATAATTACCGCAAAATGGTATTGCAGATTTGATTATTATCCTATACCTTTATCTCGGTTTTTCATAGGATATTGGATTTTAAAACGGGGTTGAATTTCTATTCAGACCCCTTTTTTTATTTTAGAGCCTTCCAACCGAACGCACGTAGCCCCGTACTTATACTCAGCACAAATACTCTCTTCAAGATTTCGTACAAAAAAAAGGCCGTCTAAAAATAGACAGCCGGTACATACTAACCCAATTAAATAAAAATACTTGACGTTACGCGTTTTGCATTTCTTTCACTTTCTCGCGGATCTTTTTTTCAATATCCGTAGCCAGTTCAGGATTGTCGTGCAACAGTTGTTTCACCGTATCCCTGCCTTGCCCCAGCCGATCCGTACCATAGCTGAACCAGCTACCGCTTTTCTGCACAATGCCCAGTTCTACGCCCATGTCGATGATCTCGCCGTTTTTGGAAATTCCTTCCCCGAACACGATGTCGAATTCTGCTGCCCGGAAGGGGGGAGCGACTTTATTCTTCACCACTTTTACCTTTACTCTGTTACCCACTGCCTCTTCCCCATCCTTGATCTGTGCCATGCGCCGGATATCCAGCCGGACAGAGGCATAGAACTTCAATGCGTTGCCGCCCGTTGTCGTCTCGGGATTACCGAACATGACGCCGATCTTTTCACGCAGCTGGTTGATGAAGATACAAATGGTGTTGGTCTTACTGATCGTAGCGGTGAGCTTGCGCAAAGCCTGTGACATCAGACGTGCCTGCAGCCCCATCTTGCTGTCTCCCATTTCGCCTTCCAGTTCACCTTTGGGTACCAATGCAGCGACTGAGTCGATGACGACGATATCCAGGGCACCGGAGAGGATCAGCCGGTCCGCTATTTCCAGCCCCTGTTCGCCATAATCGGGCTGCGAAATCAGCAGGTTGTCGATATCCACGCCCAGTTTCTGAGCGTAGGCGCTGTCGAAAGCATGCTCGGCATCGATGATGGCACACATTCCGCCTTTTTTCTGGGCTTCTGCGATAATATGCGTGGCCAGGGTCGTCTTACCGGAAGATTCGGGGCCATATATTTCAACGACCCTGCCTTTGGGTAAACCCCCGACACCCAGCGCCATATCCAATCCGATTGAACCGGTGGAAATGACCTCCATAGGCTCCTGGCTTCTTTCATTCATCATCATCACGCTTCCTTTTCCGAAATCTTTATCTATTTTGTCCATTGTCAGCTTTAAAGCCTTCAATTTTTCTGCGTTTGACATAATCGTATTTTTTAGTTCACCCAAATTTATTGATTCAATAAAGGTAGGATAATTAATTTATTCACACCTAATAATTTTAGTATTTTCTCGCTAATTTGTTTGGGATTGCCTCATTTGAAGGAAAATAGGGTTGTCTCCTTTCGGATGCTGCGTCAAATTATACGTAAAACGCACAGCATAAAACAGTTTGGCATCAAATATGCCTATTTTTACCGCGGCAAACGATCTTATTAGGTTTGTTGCTATATCTTTGACCCATTCTTCTCTAACCGTATGTCGCACTGGGCGGAGTAGAATGATTTTTTTAAAAAAAATGATATTACTATGAAGCTTAAACAATCATTGCTTTTCGCTGCTTTTTCTATTTTCCTATTTTCATGCGTAAGTTCAAAAAAATTCAAAGCTGCGCAGGCAAAGATCGATTCCCTGACCGCTGCTAACGCCAAGCTTGCTGGTGACCTCAAGAATTGTAACGACCTCACTTCCTCGGATGCATCCAAGGCGGCCGCTCTTCAGGCTCAGATTGACGCGCTGAACAAGCAAATCGACTTCCTGAAACAAAATCACGATGCAACCCTTAAGCAACTGCAGGATCTTTCTGTGATCTCCGGCTCCCAGGCAGAAAGCATCAAAAAATCTTTGGACAACCTCGGAGCTAAGGACAACTACATCCAGAACCTCCAGAATGAGCTCGCTCACAAGGATTCCCTCAACATGGCACTGGTCATGAACCTCAAGGGCGCCCTCGCAGACGTAAATGACAAGGACATCAATATCAAGGTCGACAAAGGCGTCGTCTATATTGATATCTCCGACAAGCTGCTGTTCGCCAGCGGCAAATGGGATGTAACGGAACCGGCGAAAGTCGTGCTGGGTAAAGTAGCTACAGTGCTGAAAGCGCAGCCCGATATCGAATTCATGGTGGAAGGCAATACGGATAACAAGCCGTACGTCCATCCTGGCCAGCTGAAGGACAACTGGGATCTCAGCGTTAAACGCGCTACTTCCGTCGTCCGCATCCTGCAGACGCAATATGGTCTCGACCCTGCACATATTACCGCAGCCGGCCGTGGCGAGTATGTACCCGCAGCAGCCAACGATACCGAAGAAGGCCGTGCCGCTAACCGCCGCACCCGGATCGTTATCCTGCCGCAGCTGGATCAGTTCTTCAAGCTCCTTGAGAAGAAATAAGTACTCTTTTAAGATAAAAGGAAAAAACCCGCCAGCTGGCGGGTTTTTTTGTTCATTATCATCATTTTATACAAAATTGCGCGTTATTAAACTACCCAGATTCAATGATGTTGAGTCTGTTATCCGCCTTATGCGAAGGAATTTGTCTAAAATAGCCAGTATAGTTCTGCTGGTAACGCTCTGTTTATCCTGTTTTGCCGACGGGCAGCCCCCTATTGCCCGCAACGGCGTCATTGATCTTCGCAATCAGGATCTTTTCGGCCGGTCTTTTGCCCTTGACGGCGATTGGGGCTTTTTCTGGAACCGCCTCCTGCCCCCCGACAGCCTGCCCTCAGCGCCGCCCGACTACGTTCCCTTTCCCGTATTATGGCAAAATCTGGTCGTCAACGGCCAAAAGATCCCCTCTCAGGGCTATGCTACCTATACCCTGAAGATCCTGCTGCCTGCCCAAAGGCCCCGTATTGCCATGGAAATTCCGGACGCATATTGCGCTTTCAAATTGTATGTCAACGGCGTAGTGCAGATAGAGAACGGCAAGCCCGCCACCACTAAAGATAAAGCCACTCCGTTTTGGGTGACCCGGACTATCGCTCTTCCGAACGGCGAACGTGATACCCTGACGCTGGTTTTCCAGATAGCTAATTTCTGGCATGCTCGAGGCGGTCCCTACAAACATATCCTGATCGGAGATAAGGACGAACTTTTCCTGAAAAAGAATCGGGACGCGGCCTATGATTTCATCCTCGCCGGATGCATGTTTATGGGCGGGCTCTTTTTTCTGGGCCTTTTTATGTTCGGCAGGCACGATAGAACAATCCTTTATTTCGCCCTGTTTTGCATCGTTTTCAGCTACAGGATGATAGGCACTAACCTTTATGTGCTTCATTCCCTGTTTCCGGATGTGAACTGGTTTATCACTATCCGGCTGGAATATCTCTCCCTTTACCTGTCCATGGGCTTATTCTGTGCATATACCCGGCGGCTGTACCCCCTGGATATCGTCCCCGCCATTACAAAAGGCCTCCTTTGGTTCTGTCTCGGCTACAGCGCGATCGTCCTGCTCACGCCCACGCTGATCTTTACCCGGCTATTGATCATCTTCCTGGGCATGATGTTCTTTTGCATCGCTTATTCGATGTATGTATTCCTGCGGGCTGCCCAACATCGTCGCAGCGGGTCCGTATTTGCCCTCCTCAGTACGGCGGTCATGCTGTTCATCGGCTTACTGATGAACCTGCATTATTTCGGATTGATCTCCGACTGGCGCATAGTCCTGTTCGCCTGTTATATCACTTTCTTTTTTTTGCAATCCCTCGCCTTATCCCATCGCTTCTCACAGTCCCTTCGCCTGGCTGCGGAACAGGCCCAGCAGGGTCTACGCAGCAAGTCTGAATTCCTCTCCACCATGTCCCACGAGATCCGGACTCCCCTGAATGCAGTCATCGGTATGACACACCTGCTGCTGGGCAATGATCCGCGAAAGGATCAGAAAGAAGACCTCGGGGTACTCCTCTTCTCGGCCAATAACCTGCTGTCCATCGTCAATAATATACTCGACTATAATAAGATTGAGGAAGGCAAGATCGGATTCGAACATATTCCCATGGATTTGGCGGCCATTGCCCGAAATATAGTGGCCGGTATGAAGAACACCGCAGATGAAAAAGGCATTCAGGTCCTCGCCGACATCGACGCAAAACTCGATAAAAAAGTGCTGGGCGACCCTACCCGGATGAGCCAGGTCATCAACAATCTCGTGCATAACGCGATTAAATTCACCAGGGAAGGGTTCGTGCGATTATCCCTTAGCGTTGACTCTATAGGACCGGAGTCCGTCAACCTCACCGTCAAAGTGCAAGACACCGGCATCGGCATCCCCCCGGAAAAGCAAGGGATCATTTTCGACCGGTTTACCCAGGCCGATTCTTCTACTTCCCGCAGCTACGGCGGGACCGGATTGGGATTGGCTATCACAAAAAAAATCCTCGAATTACAGGGAGTCACGCTTCAGCTGACGAGCGAATCCGGCCAGGGATCATGCTTTTATTTTACCCAGACATTTCCTTTTACCAACGAAACTATCGAAGAAAACTCCGGCCATATTTCCGGGGCGGAAGGCGAACAACTGCTCTGCGGGATTCATATCCTTCTGGTGGAAGACAACCCGCTCAATGTACTTGTGGCCCAAACCATGCTGGAGCGTAAAGGAGCGGTCGTACATGTAGCCACCAACGGAGTTGAAGCCCTGGAACGCATCGATTCCGACTACCACCACCTGGTCCTCATGGACCTCCACATGCCTGTCATGGATGGATATGAGGCCACTGTTCTTCTCCGCCAGCGGGGTGAAACGCTTCCAATCATCGCACTGACGGCCAGCACCCCTAAAGAAGTAGAAAGCGGCGCTTTTGCGGCCGGTCTTAATGATGTAGTGGTCAAACCCTTCAATCCCGACGAGCTATACCGCCTCATTCTTAAGTATGTACACAAAGTGCCGCACTAGCGGCGGTTGTACTGCGCCTCTTCCAGGTCCAGTTCGAATTCCTTACTCCGCAGCAGCTCATCGGAAAATTCATCGCCATTCCGCAATTGCGACAATTCCTGTCGTTGAATTTGGACAAGCTCCAGTAACAATTTTTTGTAGGCAGGTAAATAATCGGGCGTTTTCTCCTGCTGGTCTTCGCTGTTGAGTTTCTGCCCGGCCATATCTGCCATTCGCTGATAGCGTGCTTTTAATTGCCGGAAAGCTTCTATCGAGGTGGACTCATGGTCATATTGAGTGTCTATATGCTGCAATACGGTCCTGGTCAACCGAAGCCGCAACGATAGCTGTTGTTCCTCTTCGTTTTCATCGGCTTCAATGCGTAACCACCGGATGATCCATGGTAGCGTCAGTCCCTGGAATACCAGGGTGACGAGTATGACGATGAAAGTGATGCAAAGGATCAAATTGCGGTGAGGGAAAGCATCTCCGCCAGCAAGCGTGATGGGTATAGCCAGCGCCGACGCCAGAGAGACGACACCGCGCATCCCGCTCCAGCCGATAATGAAGACCTGCCTCTTTCCGGGCCGGATTTCCGTCGTGCGGATCCTCTTACTCAACAACCGCGGCAGATAAGCGCCGGGGTATACCCAGGCCAGACGAACGAGGATCGCCACAAGGCTGATCAGGACACCATAGCCGATGGCGGCTCGTAAGGAATATTCGCCGAGGCCACGTACAATGCCCGGCAGCTGCAATCCGATCAGGATAAATACGACGCCATTCAGCAGGAACACCACCACATTCCATACACTTACGGACTGCAGCCGGCTGTTGTAGTCGAAGACATCATGCGACCGAAAGCTCAGAAAGAGTCCACCGCTGACCACTGCCAGCACACCGGAATAATGGAAATGCTCAGCCGCGATATACATTAGGTAAGGAGAGATCAGCGTGATGGCCGTATTGATAGTGGCAGTCGTTGGCAACCAGCGATGAATGGCATATACGATATGGGCAATGACCAACCCGATCAGTATCCCCATAAAGACGACCATCAGGAAATCCCATCCCGCTTTCCAGGCAACGAATTTCCCGGTGACTAAGGCTGCCAGTGCAAACCGAAAAATGATAAGACTGGATGCATCATTGACCAGGCTTTCCCCTTCCAATATCGTCACAATTCTTTTAGGTACTTTCAGATTCTCCAGCACGCTCGTGGCGGCTATCGCATCCGGCGGCGAAACGATCCCGCCCAGCAGGAAACCCAGGGCAAGAGGGAAATTGGGTATCAAATAATGCGCGACATAGGCTACCGCCGTCGCTGTCAGTAGTACGAGCCCGAAGGCCAGCAGGTTGATCGGACGGCGCATCCGCCAGAATTCACGCCAGGACGTATACCAGGCCGCGGAATACAGCAGCGGCGGCAAAAAGATGATAAATACAAAATTGGGGTCCAGCCGGATCTGCGGAATACCGGGTATCGTACTGATGCCAAGCCCGGCTATCACGAGGAAGATAGGATAAGAGATGCGCAGCTTGTTACTCAGCATCGCCAGCATCGAGACGACGAAAAGCAGAGAGATGACTAATAAAAGGCTATCCTTCAGCATCTTACTTCAATTCCTTGATCATGATATTTCGGAAATAGATGGGAGCGCCTGCATGCTTACCCTGTAAACCGACATGCCCATGCAGCGGCAACGTTGCCATAGGGTTGCTCAGCCAGCCAGGCGCGGTAGTTCCGTCGATATTCTTGCTCGCAGAGGTATATTTACTCATGTCACAGGTATTCACGAGCTCGCCGTTCAGCACTACCCAGATCATTCTGCCCTTGCAGGTGATAGTATAGTGATTCCATTCCCCTGGTTTTTTGACAATATGTTTGGTGGCGGGCTGATGGCCGAAGATGGCAGCACACTGCCAGTCCGGATCAGCCTTCGCCCATTCGGCCGCGTAATCATCGGCAATCTGGATCTCTACGGAATGCGGAATCCAGTCCGCGGTATCGGTCGCATGGACCAACACCCCGCTATTGGTGCCGGACGCATTCATGAAGTCAAGGTCTAAAACGAAATCGTCATATTCTTTGGCGCTCCAGATCGATTCGTCCTTTGTGGCCGTCAGCACCCCATCCGTCACACTCCAGACGCTGTCGGGGAAAAGGGCATTGGACAAGCTCTTGTTGAAAAGGGGGTGCCATCCTTTTCCCGCGGTATTTGGATGAAGATATTCGGGGTCCTGAGCGGCGGATCGCAAGGCCAGGGCCGAGAACAATAAAAAACAGGTTATTTTGATGATTTGCATGCGATAAAGATAGGGGATATGGGCCACCCGCTGATCGACGTGTACGAGCAAGAATTCTACAACGCCTGAGGACCCCGGTAATAGCTGCCGGGATCTTCCAGCACCTTCTTCCACTGGCGCTGGTGGCTTTCCTGCCACTTTTTGTCCGGGTGAATGCTCCAGTTCACCGCCTTCAGTTGTTCTCTCACAAAGGCCCGCTGCTCCGGATGCACAAATAAAGGATGTCGATAGTACCAGTCCTTTTCTTTCGTCAATGCTTTCCAGAACGCTTCAAAGCTGGTATACCAGGTGTCGAATACCTCAACCTCGCCTGTCTTCGCATCGGTAACACTATAGTTATATAGAAAGGAGATCTCTCCATTACTCTCCGGTACCCGGAAGAGACCTCCGCCGGTGTTTTCTGAGCTGATATCAAAATAGAGTTCCTTAGGCATATGGAGGTTTTTTTGTAATTTCGACAAACCGGATGGAATCCGGTTGTATATTTCTATTATCTTATAAAAAAGTATCTATATGGCTCTCATTCCCAATAACAAGAAGAAAAAAGACGGTAAACCACTGGCCGGTCCCAAAAGCAACATCCCCGGTTTTCCCGCCGGCAAAGGTAAGGCTAACACGAAGGGTGTACCCAAGAATACCCGGCTGACCGGCGGCTCACAACGTGGTTCCTGAGTCCGTGCTATCGCCTGATGGCTTGTAGCCCTTTCGTTTCTGCTCCTCTTCCATTCGGACCATTTCATCCCTGGCAGCCTCGTCATCGGCAAAGGTTTTCAATGAAGCCTGCCCCCGGCTGCCCGTTTTGCCCTGGCGGATGATCAGCTTGTTGCCGTCGGTCGCGGCTTCCCAGAATTTTTCGCCTGCTCCGTCCTGCAGCACCCACCGGCGAAATGCCAGGTGATCGTATGGGCCTGCCGGCTTTGACGGGGCGCTGGCTACAGGCTGCTGCGTATGATCGCCCAGCGTCTTCAATATTTGCTCCATCACTTTCTGCGGCTGATGCAGCCAGTCTTTGGCGTACACCGGCAATACCTTCCAGCCGAAACTTTTGAGAATGGCAGGCCGCTGGTAATACTGCTCGATCAGATTGTCATTGCGGTAATGCTGGTCGTCGTCTATCAGGATGGCAAGGGCATACGCCTCGTCTTCCGGCGTGCGTCTGACGGCCAGTGAGCACTTAAAGCCCGATTGTCCTACTTGCTCCGCCACCTCATAACCCCGGGCAATCAACTGCTCCCTGATCTCTTCGCGCATGACGGTCGAAGCTATAGTGGTCCCCCCGGGTTTACGCGGCGTCAGTCCGTCCAGGATGACCCGTGCTGCTGCCATCCGGCCTTCGCTGATAAGCTCCGCATATTGCAGCCAGCGGCGGAGATAATTGGCGCCGTCATTGTATTCATTCGTGATGTTCTCGTACCGGATGCTGGCTACCACAGCTATGTGCATCCTGGCGCGGCTGAATAACACGTTCAACCTTTTTTCACCACCCCTTTTATTCACCGGCCCGAAGTTCATCAGCATCCGGCGCTGGCTGTCGAATCCATAGCACACGCTCATGATGATGATATCCCTCTCGTCACCCTGGATGTTTTCCAGGTTCTTGACGATAAGACCAGTGAACTGATCGTTCTCCGTGCGGTTGTAAGCCTCTTCCAGCTTTTGGGCAAAATCGGCATCCGCCGTTGCTATCTCTTCCAGCGCATCTTCGATCGCATGCTGCTGCTCCTGGCTGAAGGCGACGATGCCGATACTTTCTCTGGCCCCGCGATTCAGTAACTCCTTCACCAGCCGGGCAATATAGCCGGCCTCTGCACTGTTGCTCCGCTTGTCGTATACACCGTCGGTCAGCAGGTGATAGCTGATACTGCGGTCGAAGAGGAAGTCTGCATTAGCCACCGCATCTTCAGGCCGGCTCGCGCGGATCGGCGCTTTTTCCTGGTGATGGATAGTCTTGTCGGGAATCGTCAACAGCTCGCCTTCGTAGAAAGCGTGATTGCTATAACTGATCAATGTTTCATAGTGGCTTCGGTAATGCCAGCTCAGCAGCGTGCTTTCGAGTTTACGCGCTCCCTGTGCCAACAGGCTGTCTGCATCGTCGCTCAGCCATTCATCGCCCGTTTCATCATCGGTTTTGTCGAGGTCGTCGGGATCATTGTCCCTGGAAGCCGAGCTGAAAAAGTCGGTTGGCGGCATCTGCTTTTCATCGCCGACGATGATCGTCTGACGCGAGCGGTACAGGGCCGGCACGCCTTCCTCCAGCGTGATCTGGCTGGCTTCGTCGTAGATCACCACGTCGAAGCTGTCGAAATCCAACGGAAGACTGTCGCTGACACTAAAGGGACTCATCAGCCAGACCGGCTTGAGATCCTTCAGGACCGTCCCGCTTTCCCTGGCAGAGAGCTCCCGGATACTCTTATAACGCATGCTCTTTCCAAATTCATTCTCCAGGATCTTCCTGCCTTCGGTATACGTTTTCTTAAACTTTTTTTGTTCCTCATTCAACTGGCTGGCCGGCTTGTTGGATAGATCCAATTGCTGAAGGAACCGGTGCCTGACAAAGGCCCTGATCGTATCTGCATTGACACCCAGCAGGGCTTTATATCCTTCTCCCAGCTGTTGCACTGCTTTTTCCAATGCGGCCTGGTCAATGCCCGAAAAAAGCCGGTTGTTCAGGTAAATCTCCTGTAAAGCCTTGCGGACAATGGCCGCCTCCGCCTGCAGAACGCGCAGGGGCAAATGACGCAGAGTACTTTTCACTGCAGGAGGCAAACCGCTGAAGGTCCGCAAAACCGGCAGCCATTCCCCGAGTCCGTCAGCATTGAGCTGCAAGGTCAGCAGTTCGTCCCGGATAGCGGAAAGACTGCCGGCAGGAGTCTCCTGCAGACATCGTTGCAAAAGTGTTTCCAGGCGGTTGAGCGGTTGGTGCAGGGCCTGTAGTGAAGCGACCAGCGCAGAACCATCCGGATGCTGCAACAGATGATCCAACTCGGGATGTCCTTTTTTGCTTTGCAGCAGATCGATGCTACGCCATGCCGTATCGATATTTTCTAACTGGTACGCGGCTTCCAGCTGACGCCGGGTATTTTCCACCTGTCGGGCCGCCACGTATTCTGCTTTCAACAATTCCAGCACAGTAGTATAAGAAGGTTTGACGGAATGCCGGGAGAAATCATACCGTTGTTGCAATTGCTGTTTCAGTTTCCGCCAGGACCCGTTCAACATACCAAGGAAAGAGTCGTCGTGCTTCAGCGCAAGTGCCAGCGCTAATTCAACATCCTGCTCGCCCAATTTGTCCGTCCAACAGGCATTTTTCTCTATTGCCTCCTGCCAGGCCTCCTGTAATTGCCGGTAGTGCAGCAGTTGGCGGCCCAGCTCTATTGCTTCTTTGCGGTCCGGATCGGCCAGCGCGAGATGACCTGTACGGGCCAGAGGATAAAGAAGCACGGAAAACTGCACGAGGTTCCTGACTCGCACGGGGTCTTGTACCTGTGCAGGTTCCAGCCCGCAGGCCAGCAGCAGTCTGTCGACCTCTTCCAATACGGCCAGTGCCTGTTGGAGTGCTTCGCCCAGGTCCCGGTGTGGGGTAGGCGAAGAAAAGATAGCTTCCCGCAGCCGGCTGAAGGGATGTGCGGAAAAGACGGGGTCGGCGCCCGTTTCTGCCAGCTGGGCTTCCAGTTCCGCCAGCCCGGGTCCAGCTTCCTTCCATTCAAGGTAGGAGGGTAACAACTCTTCTTCCTCCGGTCGTAAGGCGACCAGTTCCTCCCGCAGCGTGATCAGCCGTTCGATCAGCGCCCGCGCCCCTTTGCCGGTATCATTCCCCACTATCAGGCTGGTCTCATGGAACTCCCGGATCAGGTCCAGTTGGCTGTTCATCTGGTCCAGCAATGTCTGTCGCCTGGACTTCATCTGTGCCAGATCCGTTTTATTTTTCGTGAACTCCTCATAAGTGGTCCTGAGGTTTCGGATAAAATCCCGCTTGTCTCCCTGGCTGTCATGAATATAACAACATAGCTCCTCCAGTCCGACCTGCTTCAGCCGATGATATACGACATCGAGTGCCGCCCTTTTTTCGCAGACAAACAAAATGCTTTTGCCCCGGGCCACGAAATCCGCGATCAGGTTGGTGATCGTCTGACTTTTGCCGGTGCCGGGGGGACCCTGGATGATATAGCTGTATCCTGCCCGGCTTTGCAGGATGGCCCTGGTCTGGGTAGGATCTGCCGTGATGACGTGATACCAGTCATCCGGCCTGTTCAGGTTGAAGATGTGCCCGGGAAAAGTCCGGGGCTGGTTATTAAACAGGGCATCAAAGACATAGTGCTGCATCTGCTGGTCGATCACCGTGTTGTAATCTCTTACCAGGCTCATTTTCTTATAATGGAAATTGCCCAGCACCATGTGACAGACGTCGAAGTCCCAGGAATAAGGGTTGTTTTCGCTTTCCGCCAGTGAATACAGTTCCCTTTCGCGCACGCCAGCATCCTCCCCTGCACTGCTGTCGCTTCTAGCATCGGCCGCGCCTCGTCCCGCTTCTTCGGTCTCCGCCAATCGATTTTGCCCATAAGAAATATCCGGGTTCACCAGAAATTCCAGCTGGCTGGGCTTTTGTTCGATCCTTTGCCGGTAGAGCGCCAGCCCCAACGGTTGGTAATTTTCCGGATCATAGCTGTAGGGAGTGGAAGAGAAAGGGTTCCCCCGCCCGGGCATGCGGCGCAGCTTTTTGCGGTAATTGCTGACCGTTTGACGGGCTTCGCTATGAATCAGCCGGATCCGGGGCTTGTCAATATAATGCAGGACGATACCCTGATTGGCTTCTTCGATCTGCGCTTTTACATGATGGTAGAATTGTTCGGGACTCATCTCGTCAAGGTCGATAAAGTCCGGCAGCCGGATGCCATAGAGGGTTGACAACTGTCCGGCCAATACGGGATTAACCTCGGCGGCATTGTCCAGTACTTTCAGCACATAATGGTCTTCCTTTACTTTTTTATTCTTTTTCAGCGATACCGGCAACAACAGCAGCGGCGTCTGGATCCTTTCCTTTGGATCCTCCTTCAGATTATGCCAGTTCAGAAAGGCGATCACGAGCTTCAGCTGGCTAAAACCATATTCCTGGATATTACGTTGCGACTCTACCCTTACCCTGTCGAGGGAGGAAGGCAGGTAGCCATGATCTTCGAAGCGCAGGTATTTGTTCAGCACGATCTCCTTCATGCCGGTGATCTTTTCTGCCAGTTCTCCGTTCCAGGTGAATAGCAGGTCGGGACGGATGCTCTGGTAGTGAAGGACGACCGGCACGCTGCTGACAGTCAGGTTGACCAGCCGCATGTTCGGCTTATAATACAGCAGGCGGTTGCGCCGGCTCGTATCAAAAAGGCGGTTACGCAGCCTGTTTAAGATCAAGGCATCCCGTTCCTTCAGATTCTTGTGTACCCAACCCGCGATCTGGCTGAGATCCGTCTGTTTTTCCGGATCGTAGTCCCGGTAATGCTCCAGTCGCCGGATCACCTCATAAAGGTCCTGCGAACGCCGGTTCCTGTCCAGCTCCGTCATTTCAGTAATGAGCCGGCCTACAGTAGGATGGATCCTGGGATGATGAAAGGATGGATGGATGCGGATCCTTGCAAAATGTTGCAGCTCATCGGCATCGTAGAGATCCTGTCCCAGGGCCATGCTGCCCAGGATAAGGCCCAGGCAAAGGATATCCGTTAACGGGTCATGATGCCCCAGGGACAATTCAAAGCTGCGGTAACCGGGCAGATAGGCCGGATGTTGCAGGGGCTCCTGCTCGTTCAACTGCACCTGGGTATTTTCCGTCTGCGTCGTGCCTTCGCCGGCATCCGTCCTTAGCTTGATGGTATCGACTATCTCAAAAGGCCGCGACTGCGGAAACAGGGCCTCCACCCGGTAGAGCGCGACAGCCGGGGCATGGGCGAGTGCTTCGTCCATATCCAGGATGCGTCCTTTAAGGAATAGCGCATCGGCTCTTTCGAACGGAGCTACCAATCCTGCTTCATGAAAGCCCAGCACTTTCCTGAATAAAGGCAGGACGAAGGCTATGACGTCATCGGTGGAATAGTCTCCCTGGTCGAAAGCGGTCAGCAAAAAAGCTTCGAAACTGGTAAGGCCTGTCTCCATGTGGTGCATTAATCTTTCGGTAATTCAGCATAGGCTTTCTGCACCTTTTGTTTGTGCTGCAGCCATTTTTTATCATTCAGTTGCAACTCTTTTTTACAGATCGTATCATAGACGTCCGACAGCTGCATCTCGCCGGCAAATTCAAAAGCGCGACCGGCCGGCATGTCTTCCAGGGAGGGGTCGACGAGAGCAAAATCCAGCAGCACATAGCCGAAATAGGTCCGGATATCAGGGTGCAGACTGGCGATCGTCTCCTGAAGTTGTACCGGCTCCCGCGTGCCAGACTCGCGGCCCGGACTCCCTGCCTTATCCGGAAAATACTGCCGCTCCAATGCGATTACAAGGGTTGACCGGATCCATTCCGGGCGAAGATATTCCTGCAGGAATTCCCGTGTGAGATCACTCAGCTGCTGCCGGGTGAAAAGATCCAGCTGGTCGAGACCGGGAAGACCTTCTATCATCCGTGTAATAGCGGCGGTAGCAGCCTCTCTCTGCTCATGCCATAACCGGAGCGCCCGTGTACGGATAAAATTCTCCGGATGGGTCGGTGTGTCCGACTTCGTCCCCGGCTTAGCCGAAAAGATGGCCTCGGCTTGCTGGCTATAACTCTCCGCATTCACGTTGGTCAGGCCTGTGGCCAGTTTCAGCAGCATGGTGATGACAGGCACAGGATCTCCCAGTACCGCATATGCGCCCCGGTCGCAATAGATCTCGGTATATAATTTAAATAACCGCGCTGTTTCAACATAGGGCGTCATGGACGCCCCGGCCGAAGGCCAATCATAAGATGATTGCGGGAAAGGAGGCATATTCCCAGAATACTCCTTTCCCGCAGAACGTGGCATGTCGCCATCCCGATGATTGGCGATAGACGTAATGATCCGATCAGCCACTTCCAGGTCACCGTTCAATACAGTATATAATCGGACATGCGTCAACTCGTGGGCGATCACCGCCAGCAATTCTTCCTCATTCAGCTTTTCCAGGATCGGTCCGCTGAAAACCAAATGTGCCTGCTGGTCGAGATAAATGACGCTGGCATTCAGTTCATTTCCGGAATGGGTGTACTGCGCCTGGTAAGCCATAACCGGCAGTGTACCGAGCTCCAGTTGTTCCCGGACCCGATCGATTTTTTCGAATAGGGCGGGCTCATTGTCCCGGTTGAACTGGTACGTATTCTTCAATAGTTCCGTCTGAAAAGCGATCAATTGCGCTTCGCGGGTGCGGGCAGCGGCGAAAAACTCCCAGGTAGAAGTTTGCCTGCGGAAGAAGTCGCGGACTTTCAGATGGTAAGGGAGAGCCTCAGGTAACATAGAGACGGTAAATCTAAAAAACTTATCCCATTCGGGGGAGTCTTTCAACGTTAAAATTGGGTGATTTGACTAACTTCGCGGCATGCGAGACTATATCAGTGAATTGAATGAACAGCAAAGAGAGGCGGTATTACACAAAGACGGTCCTATCATGATCGTAGCCGGCGCCGGCAGTGGAAAAACGAAGGTTTTGACCACCCGGATCGCCCATCTGCTGGCTCAGGGAGTCGACGCATTCAATATACTGGCATTGACCTTTACCAATAAGGCGGCGAAAGAAATGAAAGAGCGGGTCGAAAAGATCCTTGGCAGCGGAGAAGCCCGGAACCTCTATATCGGCACTTTTCATAGCGTTTTCGCACGTATTTTGCGAGGGGAAGCCCATCAATTGGGGTATACAAGGGATTTTACCATTTATGATACGGATGACGCCAAAAGCGTAGTCAAGACGGTCATCAATGAATTGAACCTGGACGACAAACTTTACAAGCCCAATGTGGTATACAACCGGATCTCGTCGGCCAAGAACAACCTGGTAGGCCCGGAACAATACGCACAGGATTATGCCATCCAACAGGAAGACCTGCGGAGCAACCGTCCCGCCATCGCCCAGATCTATACCGCCTATGCCGCCCGTTGCATGAAGAACGGGGCGATGGACTTCGATGACCTTCTCGTCAATATGTACAAGCTGCTGAAGAACTTTCCGGCGAGCCTGGTGAAATTCCAGCATAAGTTCAAATACATTATGATCGATGAGTATCAGGATACCAACTCTGCGCAGTATGAGATCATTAAACTGCTGGGCGCTGCGCATGAGAATGTCTGTGTCGTTGGCGATGACGCTCAGAGTATCTATAGCTTCCGCGGCGCCACTATCGAGAATATCCTCCAGTTCCAGAAGGATTATGACGATGTGAAGGTGGTCAAGCTGGAACAAAATTACCGCAGCACGCAAAGCATTATCAACGTCGCCAACGAGGTCATCAGGAATAACAAAGGGCAAATACCCAAGAATCTCTGGACTGACAATGCACCCGGCGAAAAGATTCGTCTGGTTCGCCTTTTGACTGATAACGAAGAAGGCAAATTTGTGGCCGATACCATACAGGAACAGCGGCTCCGCAATCATTATAATAACCGTGACTTTGCCATCCTCTACCGGACCAATGCGCAAAGCCGGGCTTTTGAAGAAAGCCTGCGCAGGATGGCGATTCCCTATACCATGTATGGGGGCGTCAGCTTCTATGCGCGTAAGGAGATCAAGGACTTTGTTGGCTATCTGCGCATAATAGTCAACCCTCGTGATGAAGAGGCTCTAAAACGGATCATCAATTATCCGACCCGTGGGATAGGAAAGACCTCTATTGATCGGGCCGTGCTGGCAGCCAATGAAAACAATATTACACTGTGGGAAGTGCTGGAACGAGCCCGTGAATTCGGCTACAAAGCAGGTACCCTTGAAGCGATCGAAAACTTTGTGCTGATGATTCGCAGCTTTGCCAGCATGCTGACCCATAAGAATGCTTATGAAGTGGCCCAGCATGTCGGCAAACAAACTAACATTGTCAAGGAGCTCTTCAGTGATAAAACCACCGAAGGCCTGGCCCATTATGAAAACCTGCAGGAGTTGCTGAACTCCATCAAGGAATTCACCGAAACCCCCGACGAAGATGGGGTACTGGATGTGGATGCCAAGGACCTTGGAAATTACCTGCAGCGGATCACCCTGCAGACCGACGCCGACGAAAAAGATCCCAATGCGGATACAGTCAAGCTGATGAGTATTCATGCCGCAAAAGGACTGGAGTTCGTTTGCGTCTTCGCCGCAGGACTCGAAGAAATGCTCTTCCCCAATGCGATGTCCATCAATACCCGTGAAGAGCTCGAAGAAGAAAGGAGACTGTTCTATGTCGTCATCACCCGGGCCAAAGAGAAATTGTGGATCACTTATGCCAATACCCGCTATCGCTTCGGCAACCTGGTCCAGAACGAGCCGAGCCGCTTTATCGATGAGATCCCTTCAGACTACATGGACAGGAGCTTTGCCGGCGGCGGCGTTCGCAACCAGGGCCAGGGTTTCGCAGGTTCTTCCGGCTCTGCCTACGATCGGATGCATGGCGGTGGTTTCGGCAGCGCAGCCCAGGCAGAAAAAAAATACGGACCTCCACCGGGAGCCAAAAAAGACGCCAAGCCGTCCTATGTTCCGCCCAAGCCATACATGAAGACCATCGAGCACAATCCGAGCCCGGACTTCGTAGCAAGTGACACTTCTACTCTGCAGGTGGGTCAAAAAGTCGAACATCAAAAGTTCGGCTTCGGCGAAATCACCGGCATGGAAGGATCTGAACACAATCCGGTCGCCACCGTTAAATTCCAGTACAATGGCGAGAAGAAAATCATGCTGAATTATGCCAAGCTCCGGATCATCAGTTAAACTTTCTCATGCACTAATCCTGCAGTGGCGTATTCCTTCTGCAGCCTTATGATCGAAAAGCCCTCTCGCCCGTGGAATTTTTCTCCTGCTGGGAAAAAACAAGCGCTTTCACTGCAGTAAAGCAAAAAAATGTTTGCTTTAGGGTGCCGGAAACTTGCTGTAGCTATTGGTTTTAACAAAATTTTGCTACCTTTTACGCATGACCGAAATGTACAAGATGCAACCTAAGGGATTGTATTTTGTAACCCTAACCGTAGTTGGCGGAATCGATGTTTTTACCCGCCACGAATATTGCGATCTGTTGGTAGACACGCTGAACTACTGCATTGATAACAAGCGGCTACGGGTATACGAATACGCTATCCTGCCTAGTCAATTGTATATGATTGCGGACGTAGAACCAGGCAAAGGGAATTTGCCTAAAGTACTGCGGGACCTCAAAAGCTATTCTGCGAAACTGCTCCTGCGTGCCATCTCGGAACACCCCGAAGAGAGCCGGAAAGAATGGTTGATGAGATTGTTCCAGTTTTTCGCCAACCGTTATCAGCACGATGCTGAACATCATTTCTGGCAATTCGGCAATCAACCCATAGATATAGAAAAAGTTGTTAAAAAGGATAAGCCTGTACCTTCCCCGATCGACAAGCTCCTTCAGGCAAAATGGGTCGACGACCCTCAGCATTACATCTATTGCAGCTCCTGGCCCGCTCAAAGGGTTAAATTATCCTCAAAAGACAGTCAGCTCCCGGGCCTTTCGGAGTAATTAACAAATAAAAGCAACGGCAGGGCTCAAAAGGGGCCGGATTTTTGTAACTTTAATTCAATCCCCTTTCCAACCCTGCTCCTGTTTTATTTCGTTCATTAAAACGAGTGTTATGCTGAATGAAAAGGATGAGCCTATTCTGCCCCTCGACGCCTGTTACTTTTTAACCTTCAATACTGTAGATAAGATAGATGTATTCGTTCGTCCTGCTTATAAGCAGGTGATTGCCGATGCCTTGAATTACTTTGTTCAATCCCAGGGCCTGGTCATTTACTCATGGTGTCTCATGAGCAGTCATCTTCACCTGGCGATCAGGCCCAAAGAGAGCATGCCTCCTGCCTATTTTGAAAGGGACTTCAAGAAATATACGACACCAGCCATCCTGAAAGCCATCGAGATGGAGATCGATTTTCGCCGGGAATGGATGATGCAACGCTTCGAAGACTATAGCAGGCCGCTGAAGCGGATAGAAAAATTCCACCTGTGGCAAAATTGTAGCAGCCCGATGAGGATCGACTGCCAACAGCCCCGTCTCTTACTCGACAGGATCAGCCATATTCACGAAAATCCCGTTCGCGAAAAGATCGTCGAACATCCTGAGGCTTACATCTTTAGCTCGGCCCGTGATTATGCCGGCATGCCTGGCCTCGTCACCGTCAAGGTCGTTCGTCAACAGGGGCTGTTCGGAGTGAAAATGGTATCGGCCAATTAGCCTTTGACCTCTTTCAACGCTTCCACCGTCTTCTTTTCACTGCCTGCAAACACCAGCTTGCCGACCATGGCCACCGGCCTCTTCAGGAATGTATACTCTTCCAGGATCAGTCTCCGGTAATCCTTTTCGGTCAGTACCTGGTCTTTCAGGCCCATTTGTTTATACTTGATCGCCCGCCTGCTGAACAAGGCTTCATATGAGCCGGCTCCTTGCTTCATCTCGTCCAGCTGTGCCGGCGTGATGGCCGAAGTCTTGATGTCCTGCAGGATAAATCCCTTTTTTTCGGCTTGCACTTCCTCCAGGATCCGCTGACAGGTGCTGCAGGAGGAAAGATGATAGATCTTTTTCATTCTTTATAGTTTGAAACCCGTTGCGAATGTAATATTTTCGCCTTACCCCCGACAAAACTAAAAGAGGCTGGCAGCCTCCTCAAAACCTTTTCATTGCAGGATCCCGCTATACAGGAGGAATTTATCCGATTGGTGGATGAACACCGAGGCATGCTTTATAAAGTATGCAGAATGTATTGTTTTACCGAGGCCGACCGCCAGGACCTTTTCCAGGAGATCGTCATCCAGCTCTGGCGATCCTGGCCCGCTTTCCGCCGGGAGGCAAAATTCAGCACGTGGCTGTACCGTATCGCCCTGAATACCGCTATTTCAGGCCTGCGCAGACAACGCCGCCTCATCACCCCGACCGATCCTGAACAATTGCCGACGGAATTACAGGATATTCAGTATGTCGCAGACAAGGAAGAACAGCTGCAGCTGCTTTATGCGGCCATCGACCAGCTGACGGAAGTAGAAAAAGCCCTGACCATGCTATACCTCGAAGACAAAAGCTATCAGGAAATGGAAGAGATCCTCGGCCTCTCTCAGAACAACCTGCGGGTAAAAATGAACCGCATTAAAGACAAATTGCGTAAAATCACTAAAGCAGTCGCCCATGGAATTGGAAAGCCTTAAATATATCTGGCGGACACTCGAGACTCTGCCGGCACAGCCGATGGACCGGCAGGAACTGCTGTCCCTGCTCGAAAGAAAGTCCAGTGGACCCATCGCCCGAATGCGGCGCAACCTCATTATCGAAAGCGTAGTGCTGGCCATCGCCTATATTCCCTCCATTGGTATCTACTGGCTGGCCTTCGAAGGCCGCCTGGCCGTCGTTGGCTGGCTGTTCCTGCTGCTGGCTGTCG
Organism: Puia dinghuensis; assembly: GCA_026225275.1. Classification (GTDB taxonomy): domain Bacteria; phylum Bacteroidota; class Bacteroidia; order Chitinophagales; family Chitinophagaceae; genus Puia; species Puia dinghuensis_B. The sequence continues at coordinate 28,710 of JAMFSL010000150.1, read as the reverse complement.
TTTTCCTCGTAGGCTATTATCGTACTTACCGCTTGCTCAGGCAGATGCAGTGCATGACAGGCGAAGTAAGAGCCAACCTGGCCCGCCAGATCACCATGCTAAAAAGATACATCCGCTTTTATCTTCTCGGCGGCGCAGCCACGGTGCCCGCTATGTTCCTGCTCTGCTATGCCATCCTCTGGTGGAAAAAATCGGCGGCCTTCGTCAACCCCGGCCACAACCTGGCTCCGGCAGCCGAAAGCCTCTACCTTCGATTGCACCCTATGCCTTGGTGGGAAAACCCGATAGCCTGGGGGATTCTGATGGTCCCACTGACCATAGGGATTTATTATGTCAATGCCTGTTACCTCAACCGGCTCTATGGGCGGCACATCAAAAAATTGCAGGAACTGCTGCGGGAAATGGATACAGAGTGAGTAAATTACCGGCAAAACAACGTCATGAAAATAACATTGATCGGCGCCTGCCTGCTGCTACTCGCCCAATTTGGCTTTACTCAGTCAGCTGTTCCATCATCGTCTGCCACCGCCTCATCATCGCCCGACTCCGCCTCATCCCCCGCAGAGACTGCCATCCGGCAATTGATGGCCGACCAGGCCGCCGCATGGAATAAGGGCAACATCGATGAATTCATGAAAGGATACTGGAATAACGACTCCCTGATGTTCGTCGGTCATTCCGGGATCACCTATGGTTACAAGCAAACCCTCGATCACTATAAGAAGGACTACAGCAATACAGACCTAATGGGGCAGTTGTTCTTCACCCTGCTGCAAGTCAAGCCACTTTCCCCGGATTATTACTTCGTCATCGGAAAATGGTTGTTGAAAAGAAAGGCCGGCGATATTGGCGGGATCTATACCCTCCTGTTTCGGAAGATCGATGGTCAGTGGCGGATCGTGTGTGACCATACGAGTTAAGGCGCGCCCCTCGCGCGTCCTCTCACCCCCTCACCCATGCGGAAATTTCTTCCGCCACGTCCTTAGCAGAAACCGGATGTAAAAAGCCCCGCTGCCCACCAAAAAGACATAAAAGAGGATATTACCCAGATCCGGCCGGCGGTAAATCGGCAGCAGATCGAAGTAGATCCCAAGTGTCATGTTGATAAACAACCAGCTAAGCCCCAAAACCAGGGAGAGCACGATCCTTCTCAGGAAATCCTTTATATCCGATTCCATGCGTATAAAAAAATAATCAATTGATCAGCAATTTCCTGAATTCGGTCGAATCGCCATTAAAGACATCGAAATCCACATGGGTATCTATCCCGCTCATCCTGCCCCCCTCGCTATGTTGCCAGAAGGCCCAGTCCCGGTAAATACTGGGCCGCTCCTTTTGCAGGTAATGCGCTACCCATAAAGGATAGCCGTCAAATTCGTCCTTCAGGTATTGTTTGTAAAAATCCACATTGGTATAGATCAGCGGAATAACGTGGTAGAAATCCTGCACAGTCTGCAGCCATTCTTTGGCCCTTTCCCGCAACTTATCCGGCGAAACGCCATAGGTCTGCTCGATGTCCAGCACCGGCGGCAAATCTCCCGGTAACAGCTCTACGGAATTGATGAAGTTTTGCGCCTGCGCCTTTCCGCTCTTGGTGGCCAGGAAATAGTGATAGGCGCCCCTCGCCAGACCGGCATCCCTCGACTTTTTCCAGTTGCGCCGGAAATAAGCGTCCTCATTGCCAAGGCCCTCCGTCGCCTTGATAAAAGCAAAGCTCATCTGTATATCGCCGACCTTCATATCCTTGACGGCCCCCCAGTCGATCTGATCCTGGTATTTGGAGACGTCGATACCGTGAATGCTGTAGGCGACAGGGATCTCGATGCCAAAGGCCGTATAATTCATGAAATGGGTCCTTTTCTCCATGATCCATAGATAGGCCATATACCCCAGCACCACGACCACCGCGCCGGTCAGAGAGAATAATAGGATTTTCCAGGTCGTATTTTTCCGTGATTGTTTCGCCATCCCGCTTACAAACATAATTCACTATTTTTATACTTCGATGCCCGATTTTAACCGCAACGATACAATTAACCTTCTCTCCAAGCTGACCCTGCGGCGTCTCTGGAACGGTATCAAGGTCTTGAGCAGCTATTACCTCAGCAAATGGACCAAAAAAGCCGTTCAATGGGGTTATCCTGTCTCCATTTCCTTCGAGCCTACAACCTCCTGCAATCTCCGCTGCCCGGAATGCCCCAGCGGTCTGCGGGCTTTCACCCGGCCTACCGGCATGCTGCAAACCGATTTTTTTCACCAGACGATCGATCAGCTATCTAAAGAACTCCTATACCTTGTCTTTTATTTTCAGGGTGAGCCTTATCTTAATCCCGCTTTTCTCGATATGGTCAGCTATGCATCTGCCAAAGGCATTTATACGGCGACCTCCACCAATGCTCACTACCTCAACGACCGGAACGCCCGCCGAACAGTGGAGAGCGGGCTGGACCGACTCATCATCTCTATCGACGGCACCACCCAGGATGTCTATGAACAATACAGGGTAGGGGGCCGACTGGAAAAAGTGCTGGAAGGCGCACGCAATATCGTCCGGTGGAAAAAAGAGCTAAAAAGCAAGACCCCATTTGTTTTTTTTCAGTTCCTCGTGGTCAGACCCAATGAACATCAACTGGACGATATCCGTCAACTCGCTGAAGAGGTCGGGGTGGACCAGGTCCGATTTAAGACCGCACAGGTCTATGACTATCAAAATGATCCCAACGCGCTGATCCCCACAAACGGAAAATACAGCCGTTATCGCAAACAGGCCAATGGTGAATTCGCTTTGAAGAACAGCCTGGATAATCATTGCTGGCGTCTTTGGCATGCAACGGTCATCACCTGGGATGGTCTGGTAGTGCCCTGCTGTTTTGATAAAGATGCGCAACACCCGCTGGGCGACCTCAAAGGCAAACCCTTTAAAGAGGTGTGGCATAATGAGCAGTATGTGGAATTTCGCCGCCAGGTCCTTCAAAGCCGCAAGAATATCGATATTTGCGCGAATTGCAGCGAGGGGACCAGGGTTTGGGAAGATTGACGATACAAATTTTTGAAACATGGCACTTGAAAACGAGATAAATCAGCGAAGGTTCCGGAACGAATATCAAAAGGCGAGACTCAACATACTCTACACGAATAACTGGCTCTCCGAAAAGATCACGATCATTTTTGATGAATGGGACATCACCCCCCGCCAGTTCAATATCCTGCGGATCCTCAGGGGTGAAGGTAAGCCGCTCTCCACCTTACAGATCCGGCAGCGTATGCTGGATAAGATGAGCGATACCAGCAGGATCGTAGACCGGCTCGTCAAAAAGGGCATGGTGAGAAAGACCCCGAACAGCGAAGACAGACGTCTCGTCGATGTAGTGATCACCTCCCGGGGGAAAAAATTGCTGGAAAAGATCGACCCCCTCGAAGACGAGATGGATAAAATGATAACCGCCTTGTCGCCTGACGAGGCAAAAACCCTGAATTCCTTACTGGATAAGGTAAGAAATGTGTCGATGGTCGTGCTGATGCTGATCATTTCTGCAGTAACATTTGCTCAGACCGACTCTATCGCCCCCATCCGGTCTGCCGTCGTCGACTCCAGCGTCCAACTTCATCCGCCGCCTTCTCAGCGTAATCTGCGGCCGAAATATGAATTTCGTGCCGCTTGGGTAGCCTCCGTCGAAAATATCGACTGGCCGTCGAAAAAAGGGCTGCCGGTGGACAGCCAGAAACTGGAATTCATCCGGCTGCTGGACATGCATCAGCGTAATGGCCTCAATGCAGTTGTAGTCCAGATCAGGCCGGCCGCCGACGCATTCTATGCGTCGCCTTATGAACCCTGGAGTGAATGGTTGACCGGCGCGCAGGGACTGGCGCCATCGCCTTATTACGACCCGCTGGCCTTCATGATCGAAGAGACCCATAAGCGAGGCATGGAATTTCATGCCTGGTGCAATCCTTACCGGGCGGTACATACGATCGGTAGGTCCTCTATTGCTTCAAACCACGTCACCCGCCAGCACCCCGAATGGTTCGTTCGGTTCGAAAAGACAGTGTATTTCGATCCGGGCAACAAAGAAGTGCAGCAATATGTGACCATGGTCATCAGGGATATTGTTCGCCGTTATGATATCGACGCGATTCATTTCGACGATTATTTCTACCCTTATGATATTGTAGAGGGCGGTGGTCCGGGTAAGGACTTTCCCGACAATGCCAGCTACGCCCGCTATGGCAATGGGCTGTCGAAAGGCGACTGGCGGCGCAGCAATACCGACTCTATTATCGTCATGCTGGGGAAGGCGATCAAGGAAGAAAAGCCCACCTGCAAATTTGGTATCAGCCCCTTCGCCATCTGGCGCAACATCGCCAAAGACCCGGATGGCAGCAATACCCTGGGGGGGCAGCCTGATTATGATAACTTATATGCCGATATTCGGCTATGGCTGCAGAACGGCTGGATCGACTATGTCGTGCCGCAAGTCTATTTCGAATTCAGTCACAGCCACGTACCCTATGCCGTCATGGTGGACTGGTGGGCCAGGCATACCTATGGCAGGCAGCTATATATCGGGCTGGCGCCCTACAAGGCCGGCATCAACGCCGCCTGGCGCGATCCGACCCAGCTACCACGGCAGATCCAGACCGAACGAGCCTACCCGCAAGTCCAGGGGGCAGTTTACTTCAGCAGCAGTTCTTTCAACAATAACCCCAACGGCTGGAGCGATAGCCTGAAAAACAACTATTACAATTACCCTGCCCTGATTCCGCCCATGCTCTGGCTCGATTCTGCCAAACCGCATGCGCCGCTTTTTCACACGGAAGTCAACGAAAAGGAATTTGTCACCACGGCGTGGCTGACCAAAGGCGATCAACAGGATACGCTGCGCGGATTTGCCGTCTACCAGTCTGACTCTGCAACCCTCAACATCGATTCCGCCGATGCCTGGCAGTTCATCCCTTACGACCCCGTCGCCTCCTTTGCCGTTCACAATAGCCAGGCCGAGCAAAAAGGCGTGCAACACTTTTACTTTGTGACCGCCATCAGCCGCACAAATGTCGAGAGCGACCCCGTTCCGATACTACTAACGAGGCTGGCAGCCTCGTCGGCCCCCAACGGGGGCCAGACATCAGATAAGTACGGAGCAGCCATGGCCCGCCATGGCGGTAGAAATTAAGTATCTTTGAAGCTTGTTAAAAAAAATCTTATAATATGCCTGGTTTTGAATTATTCGGCCCCGAAGAACGCAAAGAAATCAACGATGTCATGGAAACCGGCATCCTGATGCGCTATGGATTCGATGGTCCCCGCAAAGGGATCTGGAAGTCCAAAGAGCTCGAGGCCGAGCTTTGCAAACGCCTGGACTGTGGGTATGCCCAGCTGGTGTCCAGCGGAACGGCTGCCAATACGACCGCCCTTGCTGCCTTGGGCGTCGGGGCCGGCGATGAAGTCATCATGCCCGTTTTCACCTTCGTAGCCAGCTTCGAGAGCGTACTCACCGTCGGCGCCGTTCCTGTCCTTGTGGATGTGGATGAGACGCTGACCCTGGACCCCGCGGCAGTCCGTCGCGCCATCACACCCCGTACCAAATGCATTATGCCTGTCCATATGTGTGGAGCGATGGCTGACCTGGACGCCTTGATGGCCATTGCCAAAGAGCACAACCTGGTCCTCATGGAAGATGCCTGCCAGAGCTTTGGTGGCCGGTATAAAGGCAAATACCTCGGTACGATAGGTCATGCGGGTACCTACTCTTTCGACTTCGTCAAGATTGTCACCTGCGCCGAAGGCGGCGCCGTCGTCACCAACAACAAAGACCTGTATACTAAACTTGACGGCTATTCCGACCACGGTCACGACCACAAAGGCGTCGATCGCGGGGCCGACCTCCATCCTTTTATCGGGTATAACTACCGCATCTCCGAACTGCACTCCGCCATCGGGCTCGCGCAGGTCCGGAAGCTGGACCAGTTCCTCGCGATTCAGAAAAAGAACTACCAACAACTCAAATCGATCCTTTCCTCCCTTCCGGAAGTCTCCTTCCGCACCATCCTCGACCCGGAAGGCAATATCTGCACCTTCCTGGACTGGTTCCTGCCCACGGAAGAGGCAACCCGTGCCCTTCTCGCCGAGTTACGTCAACAGGGTATCCTCGCCGGTAATATGTACTGGTATGAACATAACTGGCACTATATCCGCAAGTGGGATCATCTGAAAACGGCCACCGCGCTCAGCAGGCTAACCGACGCGCAGGAAAAAGCTTTACGGTCCCTTGAAAAGGCCGATTTTTCGGCTAGTGACCGCATCATGAGCCGTTGCATCTCGACCTCGATTGGCCTGCTTTGGACTGAAGAACAGACGCGGGAGAAAGGGGAGAAGATCGTCGCTGCCATTAAGAAGGTGCTTAACGCCCAGGCTGTACCGGCTCATTCTTAACCGGAACCGGCTCTCTTGCCGTCCGCTTCGCCGCGTGGCCCTATTTTCCTTCGAGCCGGTTACACTCCTCCAGGGAGCCAAGCCTGAACCGTAGGGGAATGCGGGTGGTTTTTTCGAATTCCAGCTCTCGTTTGCAAAAGAAGCCAAGATGGCTGACATAATCGTCGCCACCAGCGCCGATCCTGAAGGGCGGGAGTGGTGTTTTCGCCGGCCGTAAGTCGGCTCCCGGAAGACCCGAATGCAGCCCGTTTAGCCTTATGTCAGCAGCATAAGACGGAACTATCAGGCCTGTCTTTTTCCACAATCCATCGGTGGACACCTGGGCCCACAAATGACTGGTAATTATCGAAATACAAACAACAAGAAAAGTTTTTTTTCGTTGCACGCAGTATCCTTTCTTTTTTGTGTAGATTTACGGCCTGATTTTTGTGGTTGCGGCCGCTTTTTTGAAAAGCATGAAAAAGTAGCCGAATAAAACCCCTGATATACATGTCGTTAAGTCAATCATTACAGCAAAAACTACTCCAAAAACTGTCCCCGCAGCAGATTCAGCTTATGAAACTGCTGCAGGTGCCGACGGCTAATCTGGAAGAGAGGATCAAGGAGGAGTTAGAGGAGAATCCGGCGCTGGAAGTGACGGAGGATCATGAAGACGGATCGGGTGAGGAAGTGAAAGACGAATTTGAAAACGCGGATGAATACGAAGAGAAGGACGGCAGTGAGGAGGAATATGAAAATATCGACATCAGCGAATATGTCAACGAGTATGACGATGACGTCGCTGATTACAAGCTACGGGATGACAACTATCCCGATGCGGATGAGGACAGGGTTGTGCCACATAAAGTGGAGACTTCTTTTCACGAAGTGCTCCTCGATCAGTTGGGAATGCTGGTGATAGACGACCGCACCCGCCGGATCGCCGAACAGATTATCGGCAGTATCGATGATGACGGCTACCTGAGACGGGAGACCGCTTCCATCGCCGATGACCTCGCCTTCCGTCAAAACATCGAGACTTCCGAAGAAGAAATAGAAATGCTGATCAAGAAGATCCAGCAGTTCGACCCTCCCGGCGTTGCGGCCCGGGAACTGCAGGAATGCCTGCTCATCCAGCTTAATCGCAAGAAGAACGGCAGCAAAGATGTAGAATGTGCGATCGATGTACTCTCTAAATACTTCGACGAATTCACCAAGAAGCATTACGATAAGATCCAGCGGGGACTGAACCTCACTGACGAGCAGCTGAAAGATGTGATCAACCAGATCATCAAGCTGAACCCCAAACCCGGTGGTGATGTCAGCGAGGTTAATAAGGCGGAGAGCTATGTCATTCCCGATTTTTTCATTTCCAATACTGGCGGCAAGCTGGATCTGTCGCTGAATTCCAAGAATGCCCCCGACCTGCGGATCAGTGAAGGCTATAAGGAGATGCTGAAGGAATATGACCGGGGCAGCAAGAAAGACAAACGTCAGAAAGAGGCTGTACTTTTCATCAAGCAAAAAATAGATGCGGCCAAATGGTTCATCGATGCGATCAAGCAGCGTCAGCAGACCCTGTACAATACGATGCATACGATCATGGATTACCAGCATGACTTCTTCCTTACGGGGGATGAAACAACATTGCGCCCCATGATCCTCAAGGATATTGCTGAAAGGACTGCCCTGGATATTTCCACCGTCAGCAGGGTCGCCAACAGTAAATTCGTCCAGACGGAATTCGGGACTTACCGGCTCAAGTTCTTCTTCAGCGAATCGCTCAGCACCGACAGCGGCGAGGAAGTGTCCACCCGGGAAGTAAAAAAGATCCTCAGTGACCTCATCGAAGGCGAAAGCAAGAAAAAGCCGCTCAGTGACGAGAAGCTAACGGAGCTGCTGCAGGAGAAAGGATATAATATCGCCAGACGGACTGTAGCCAAGTACCGCGAACAATTGAACATTCCCGTCGCCCGGCTTCGAAAGGAATTATAAGGCCCGCGCAGTCGTTAACGCTTAAAAAATTCAGGTATGACCGCCATTTCACGTTTTTGGGCGAACTTTGTATCCTATATATTTCATCCGCTCTTTATCAGCAGTTATGTGATGGCCTTCCTGATCTTCGTGCATCCGGTCGCCTTTGCCGATTTCGACGGACACTTGAAACTTTTCCGGTTTCTCAATATTGTACTCTGTAATGTTTTCTTACCGGCTTTTGCCGTCTTTCTTCTGTGGCGATTGAAATTCATTCAATCTATTTTTCTCCGCACAGAAAAGGAAAGGATCATTCCCTACCTGATCGCCATGATCTTTTACTGGTGGACCTGGGATGTCTTCAAGAACCTGGCCGACATCCCGGATATGGCCATTCATTTCTTGCTGGGGTCTTTTCTGGCGATCTGCGGCGCCTGGTTTTGCAATATCTGGTTTAAGATCAGTATGCATGCTATCGCTATGGGCAGCGCACTCATGTTCTTTTTCCTATTCACCTTTTCAGACACCTATGCTTCCGGTCTCTACCTCTCTATTGCTCTGCTCGTGACGGGGTTGGTGTGTACAGCACGTCTCGTCGTCTCCGACCATTCCGCTTTCCAAATCTGGTTCGGCCTCTTTATCGGTCTGCTGTCCCAGTTGGTCGCGTGGCAATTTTGATCATAGGCAAGATTCATAAAAGCAAGCTCGAATAACAAAAGAAAAGCCCAATCATAGGGTACGAACCTAAATTGAGCTTTTTCACCTTCAAACCATCTGAAGTGTCAGTCCATGCTAGTCATTAAGTATCTTCGATCGGCTTATGTATTTTACAGTTGGGTGATAAATGAACAAACAGGTTCCTTCCTTGATCATGTCGATGATCGTCTCGGATTCATCCGCCGGAACAGCAGGACAACCATAACTTCTTCCACAGAACTGATTCATTTGCAGGAAATCGGGTCCGACATACTCCGACCCATGCACTACTATATTCCGGCCATTGGCCCTGTCATTAAAACCTCTTTCCATTCCCCTGATCTTCAGCGACAGCCCATTACCGCCGAAATAAGTGTCCTGCGTGACGTAAAAACCGAGGCTGCTCTTATGTGAAGAAGGGTTGTTCGAGAATGTCCGGGCAAACTCGCCGCCCGAATTACGCCCATGTGCCACATAAGTATTGAGAAGCACCTTTTTTTCTTCCATGTCCAGTATATACAGCCGCTTGTTGCGGGATGACTGGCTCAGATCACAGATCGATAATATATTAGGATTGTTCAACCAATGATGCTCCAATAAGTAATTATATCCTTTAAGAGCATACTGAAAGGCTTTCTTGGTCAGGCCCATTTCCTGTAGATCGAACTGATCGTACAGATTAGATGCCTGCACAGCGAAAGCAGCGGCTTTAGCCGACGACGAGTGAGTCTTGACGGGACCCCCTGCTTTAAGCGCTTTTACCGGAAGAAATAATGCGATCCAGACACACCAGACCAGCGGATTCAAATACCAACGACGCATGTTTCAAAGGTTTTTTAATCAGTTGCCTTCCGGGAGCCTGCACTCCATTTTCGGGCCAATTTATTAATAGTCAGACCGGTAAGGGTTATTATTTATCAGCCCTTCGGCTAGGTATTAAACGGAAGGGAGGCTAAAATATTATCTATTTTCTAGTTGTGCAAGAATCTTTATGAAAACTACTAGCCTTTAATGGGGTTTTAACAATCTCTGGAGGGGTTTCGTCCTAAATTTTGACCTTTTTCCATCGCCCTTGCCTGAAAATCACCCAAGTGACGACAGTTAGAGCCGATTCTGTGATCACTATGGCCCAAAATACCCCGGAAGGCCCCCATCCGAAGTAAATAGCCAGCAACCAGGCCAACGGTGTCTGAAACACCCAAAAGAGAAAAAGGTTGACGATTGTAGGGGTTCGGGTATCTCCGGCCCCATTAAAGGCGCTTGTCAGCACCATTCCCACGCCATAAAATACGTATCCAAGGGTAATGATACGCAATGCATGCGTGGCGACTGCTACCACTGCAGGGTCTCTATTGAGAAGTACCACGACCGGCCCCGCGCCCAATAAAAAGATCAGCGTAACCATCGCCATGAACAAGGCATTATAAAATGCAACCGTCCGGACGGATTGAACAGCCCTTTCCGGGAGCGAGGCACCTAAGTTCTGACCCACCAACGTGGCCGCGGCATTGCTCATTCCCCAGGCGGGCAGCAGAAAGAATATCAGGATGCGGAGCGATACCTGGTAGCCGGCAATCGCAGTATCCCCAAACCGGGCCACCAGTCGGGCTAAAATGATCCAGCTGGCAGAATTGATCAGGAATTGCGTTGTACCCGTCCCGGCAATCTTCAACAGCGCCTTAATGACCGTCCAGTCGGGTTTGAAATAGCTGCGGAGAAAGCGCAACAAGCCGCTGCCCCGGAATAAATGATACAACTGGAAGCAAACGCCTATTCCACGGCCGACGGTCGTGGCAATCGCCGCTCCGCGCAGCCCGTAGAAATGTATCAGGACCGGACATAGAATAATATTGCACCCGTTGGCGATCCACAACGACCACATAGCCATGGCAGCGTTTCCCGCCCCACGGAAAATACCATTGATCAGGAACAGGAGCACGATGACAATGCTTCCGCCAAAGAGAATGCGGGTATAAACAGCCCCAATGGCCACTGTTTGGGGAGAGGCTCCCATTCCGCTCAAAATAAACGGTGCCAGCAGGCCTCCCGCCAGGCTCATCCCGATGGCCAGCACGGCAGCGATAATAATGGCTTGAACGGCCGCATGGGCCGCAGCCGCCGGTTCTTTCTCGCCAATCCGGCGCGCCACCATGGCCGTGGCAGCCATGCTCAGCCCAATAGCCACAGAATAAACCAGCGTAATGACCGATTCGGTCAGACCTACTGTAGCTACCGCCTCCTTACCGATGCGACCGACGAAAAAAATGTCGACGATGGCAAAGACCGATTCCATGCACATTTCCAGGATCATAGGGATCGATAGCAAAAATACCGCTCGGCGGATGCTGCCTGTAGTATAGTCACGATTTTCGCCTGACAGGGAGTCGCGGAATAATTGTATGATCGCGGCTGGTCTCATTTGACAGTTTAAATATATCATTTCCCCATGATCGGGGCCTTATTTTTGATCTACATACTTACTCTTATCATCTTCAAAGACATAGTATATGAGACGGGGCATACCACGAATACTCTTTCGAATCCTCAAAATCACCGGCATTACTGTCGGCAGCCTGATCCTGTTGCTGTTCCTTCTGCCATATCTGTTCCCTGGTTTTGTGTCCTCGAAAATCAGGCAATGGGCCCGGCATAGTATCCGGACCGAACTGACCTTTTCGACCGCCCGGCTCTCTTTTTTCAAACATTTTCCTTCCCTAACCCTGACGTTGTATGACGTAAAGCTGAAAGGATCTGCACCTTACGCTGATGAAGAGCTGATCGATGCCAGTGAGATCTCGCTGGGAGTGGACCTCAGCAGTATTTTTTCAGAAGTGGATATCGACAAGATCTATCTCGAGAATGCATTTATCAATATCCAGGCGGATGCCGCCGGGCATGCCAATTACAATATTTATAACAGCAAACCCAGCAAGGCGCCTGCCCAGCCCGCCGACTCGGCCGGCGCTTCATTAAAGATTCAGAAGATCATCATCGAAAATAGTAAGGTTATCTACGACGACAGGTCTATCCCCATGCTGATCGACGCCCGGAACTTCAACTACCAGGGCAGCGGTGACCTTAGCAAAGATGTCTTCGACCTCAACACTCACATGCAGATCGATACCATTAATTTTAATTATGACAGTGTACCCTACTTCGTCTCCAAAAAACTCCGGGCCGACCTGGTTACCAGCATCAATACTAATTCACTCGCCTTCATTTTCCAAAAGAACGATCTGGTGATCAATACCCTCCCCGTGGCGTTTACAGGCAGGCTGGCTTTTATGAAGGATGGTTATGATATGGACTTCAAGCTGAAGTCTACCGACTCGGATCTCCACGATATGTTCACCGCCCTGCCGCCCAATATGGTCGACTGGCTAAGTCAAACGGAGGTCAGAGGATATGGCGACATCGATGCCTCTCTGACGGGTAAGTATATTGCTTCCACCAACACGATGCCTGATGTGATCTTCAACATGAAGATCCGTAACGGCTATATTTCCTATAAAAATGCGCCTGCCCCGGTGACCAACCTATTCCTCAACTTCCAGTCACGGCTGCCCGGCCTGAATACAGACAGCCTGAAGGTCAACGTCGATTCGGTCTTTTTCAATCTCGACAAAGGCTATTTCAGCGCTATCGTCAACACCAAAGGCCTGAAGTCTCCATGGGTATCGGCAAAGGTCCGTAGCTCACTGGACCTCGCAGCACTGCACAATGCTTTCGGCATTGCTCCCATAGATCTCAAAGGACGCTTCGACTGTCAGCTGGATGCCGAAGGTCAGTATGCTACCAGTGTGGTCCGCAAGAAAACCCTCCGGAAGACAACGATCGACACGGTCATCTCGAGCATTCCGCATTTTGTTTTCACCAGCTCACTCAAAGAAGGGTATTTGAAATACGCTTCGAAGCCCGAAGCCGTCAGGAATATCAGCTTTGTTTTCAATGCATCCTGTGCTGACCAGGATTATCGTCATCTGAAAGTTTCGCTTGATACCCTCAACGCCAACGTCCTCAGCAGCTACATCCACGGGTATTTTCACCTGGCCGATGCCGCCATTCCTGCCACGCCCTCGCACGTTGCTCCCGCTTCTGATATCGGCCGCGCCCTCGCGCGTCCTCTTCCGATCGATGCCAGTCTGGAAACAGTCTTTCATCTTTCGGATATCGATAAAGTGTATCCACTGGAGAAGGACAGCATGGAAGTGGCGGGCGACCTGGCGGTCCACATCCGGACCAAAGGCAACTATTCGCCCTCCGCTCACCGCTTTCCGGTTACTCGCGCCGAGTTGAAACTCAGTAACGGTCGCGTCAAAACAAAATACTATCCGCATCCCCTGCAGGACATTCAGGTCAGCGCCACAGTCACCAATACGGACGGCTCCATCAAGGATCTCGATGTAGCGCTGACACCCTTTTCATTTATGTTCGAAGGACAGCCATTCATGGTAAAGGCGGATTTGAAAGATTTTGACAACCTGCTGTATAATATTCAGTCACGCGGAACGCTCGATATCGGCAAGATCAGCCGCGTGTTTGGCCTGAAAGACTATCAGGTCACAGGCCTGATCGCCACCGACTTCTCGCTTCGTGGCCGGGAAAGCGATGCGACAACCGGACATTATGACCGGCTCTTCAATGAAGGAACTATGAAAATGGAAGAATTGAAGGTATCGTCCGAGCTCTTCCCGCTGCCATTCCACATCCACACCGGGCTATTCAGGTTTAACCAGGATAAGATGTGGTTCGACAAATTCAACGCCACCTACGGGAAAACTAATTTCACGCTCGATGGCTGGCTGACAGATGTCATCGGTTATATGACGAAAAAAGGAGAACTCCTTCATGGGAATTTTAACCTTTACAGCAATGACATGGCGGTCGATCAGCTCATGGCCTTTGCCGGCAAAACCGCCAGTGCACCGGCAAACGCCACAAACTCAGCCACCGGCCAGAACTCCGCCACGACCTCCGGAAAAAGTGATTCGGCAATGGCAGCAGACCCGCACGGCACCTCTATCACGAAACCCCAGTCGGGTCACGACTCGACCGGCGTCATCATCGTTCCCGATAACCTCGCCGTGGGCTTCCATGCTCACATCGGCAGGCTCAGGTATGATGGACTCGAGATCGACAGCTTCCGGGGCGGAGTAAGCCTCGACAGCGGCGTCATGCACCTCGACACCACGACATTCGTCCTCGTCGGCGCACCAATTGAAATGAACGCAACTTATGCTAGTGAATCTCCGCACAGCGCAACATTCGATTATCATCTCAATGCCAAAAACTTCGACGTCCACCGTGCCTATACAGAGGTTAAGCTCTTCCGCGACCTGGCCAGCTCCGCCGCCAACGCGCAAGGCATCATTTCCCTTGACTATAAACTCTCAGGCCGGCTGGATGGCAATATGCATCCCGTCTACCCTTCCCTCAAAGGCGGCGGAACGATTACCCTCAGTAAAGTGAAGGTGAAAGGCATGAAAATGTTCGGTGAAGTCAGCAAACAAACCAATAAGGATGTCAATGACCCCGATCTTGCTGGGGTTCAGGTCAAATCGACGATCAACAATAATATCATCAACATTCAGCGCACCCGAATGAAAGTCTCACTCTTTCACCTCCGGATGGAAGGCCAGACCAGTTTCGATGGCCGGTTGAATCTTCATGTTCGCGTTGGGCTACCGCCATTCGGCATCATCGGCATTCCTGTCACGGTCATCGGCACCGAAGACAAACCGGAAGTCAAGATCCGCCGCAGCAAAACAGGCGATATCCTCACAGAAACCGACGACTCGGAAGCAGATGGCGACCAGGCTACGAAGGCAGACGCCAACCAAGCCGCCAAACCGGCGCATCAATAGTACTGCCCGGCATCAATAATATCGCCCGATCGTGGGATCATCCACGATCAGCGTCTTCATCGCAGCCGGATCGACAGGCCCTTCCTTGGCATAAATAATCTTCCCGCCCGGTTCGATGATCATGGTATACGGCAGGGCGCCCTGCCAGTTGGGATCGATAGCCTCGATCAGCTTATACTTGTCGTCGATGTTGAAGATGTAATTGGTATTAGATGCCTCGGACTGCTGCAGGAACTTTAACGCTTTATCCTTTTTGGCAGGCTCATCGGCGCTGATGCTAATGAACTTGAAGTCCCTGCGCCGGTACATCCGGTTCATGTCGACGAAATCGGGAAACTCGACCACGCATGGGCCGCACCAGGTGGCCCAGACATCGATCAGCACCAGTTTGTCGGTATTATTCTTGATCAGCTCCTTAATACCGTCGGCCGTAATGGTATCAAGCGTAACGGGTTCCTTGGCCCATTCTTCCTTGGCCCTCTCGATCCAGTCGCTCTTTTCAGCCCATTTGATGCTGCAACCGAATACTTTGGTCGTCGGCTCTGCCACAGGCTGCCCTGCCAGCAGTTGATCGAGCGCATTGCGGGTATCCTGCGTATGCGGCGTTTTCGTCGGTTTCTCTACGTCGTCTATCCGGCCGCTATACCGCAGCTTGCGGGCCTGGTCGAAAATGAAGACATGCGGCGTCGCTATCGGTCCGTAGGCATGGGCGGCAGTCTCGGTCTTTCCGTCAAACAGATAGGGAAAATTATAATGTTTTTCGGCCGCCCGGCGCTTCATCTCGTCGAAGCTATCACCCATATCCGTATAGCCCAACTCACTCAGCTGGATGGATGTAGGGTCATTGGGCATAATAGCCAGCACCGCCACCCCCTTATCTTTGTAATCTTTTGTCAACTGAATGATTCTGTCCTCATATGCCTGAGCGGTAGGGCAATGATTACACGTAAACACAACGACCAGCACTTTGGCATTCTTGAAGGAGGCCAGACTATAGGTCTTTCCATCGGTGCCCATCAACGAAAAATCCGGCGCGGACGCCCCGATAGCTAAAGTAGGATGATCACCGCCAAGAGCAGGCAGGTTAACTGTAGGCCGGATAAACCCGGCGCAACACAACAACAGCACAAAGAATGCAGGGAGGATAGAATGCAATTTCATATGGCATATTTTATGGAAGTTACAATTTTGCAGCCTTAAATTCCCGCTGAATCGCTACTTTCAGGGTATTGATGTAAGGATGATGTGGTGAAATACTGCTTCATCATAGCATGATGTAGTCTTGATGTAGTGCCGGAATAGGGCCGTGGACGCCGGCAATGTAAATTCGGTATTGTAACTCATCACCGGGCCGAAGGGCTCAAAAAAAACGATATGCATACCAGAAGATCTTTTCTCAAAAGCGCCTCTTTTTATTCTGCCGGAGTCCTGGCAGTTCCGGGTCTCTCCTCTTTTGTAAGACCCGACAGAGATACGAAGGCCCTCGGCCTGCAATTGTATACCGTCCGGGACGCTATGGCCAAAGACCCCACCGGGACACTGGCAAAGGTCGCCCAGATCGGGTATAATTCTATGGAAGGGGCCACTTATACCGGAACGGAAAAATTCTACGGCATGGACCCGCAAACTTTTGCCGGGGTATTGAAAAACAATGGCCTGATCATGCGTAGCTGCCATTACCGTTTCGGCGAAGATCCTTCCGGGGCCCCTGCGCTCACCGACGGCGTTTTCAACGGCACTATCCTGCACGACTGGGACAAAACCGTAGCCGATGCCCACACGCTGGGGATTAAATATATGGTATGCGCGTGGCTCTCGCCAAAAGAACGCGTAGGTCTCGACCATTATAAGAAGATGGCCGCCGACTTCAATGTCGCCGGTGAAAAATGTAAAGCGGCCGGTATCCAATTCTGCTACCATAACCACGACTTTGAATTCGATCCGCAATATGGCGCCACCCTCCCTTACCAGGTGCTGCTTCAGAATACCGATCCTAAACTCGTGAAATTCGAACTGGATCTTTTCTGGGTTACGAAGGCGGGTCACGATCCGATCAAGATCTTCCAGGAACATCCGGGACGGTTCCCGCTCTGGCATCTGAAAGACGTGGCGAAAACGGCCCCTTACGATACCGCTGCCGTTGGTACAGGCACTATCGACTTCAAAAAGATTTTCACGCAGGCCAAAACGGCCGGTTTGCAATATTGGTTTGTCGAACAGGACAGAACCCCCGGTTCCCCATTCGATGCGATTACCGACAGTATCACGTATATCAAGTCAAATTTGGTATAGCAGGACGAGATCGGGTCCGCAGCATCGCAACGAATCCCGATAATATTTTCCGCCGGGCGCCCCCGAAAAGGGGCGCCTTTTTTTACGCGCCATTTTTTCCTCTCGAATGCAGCTCCATCAGGAAGTCGAATAAGTTGATCTCCGTCGGGATCTTCAGCTTCTTCCTCAACCGATAGCGGCTGATCTCCACCCCTCGTACAGAGATATTCTCCAACTGCGCAATTTCCTTACTGGAAAGATTCATCCGCAGATAGGCGCATAGCTTCAGCTCATGAGAGCTGAGCACTGGATAAGTTGCCTTCAGGATCTGCAGGAAATCGCTGTGTACTTTGTCGAAGTGAACAGCAAACTGCTCCCAGTCCTTGTCCATCTTGTTCTCCTCGCCTAATATCCGGAGCATTTTTTTGAATTCGTCCGACGAACCGTCCCCATTCACCCCCTTTTTCATCCGGATGAGTTCTTCCCGGATATTACTCAGCAATTCGCCCTTCTGGACCAGGTGCATGGCGGCCGAAGCCAGCTCGGTATTCTTATGCTCGATCTCCGCCTCCAGCTTCTCATTCTTCAGACTGACAATCTCTTTCTCTGACTTTTCCATCTCCAGCTGATGCAGGTATTGCAGCCGCTTCTGTTCATCCTCGTGCCGCTTCTGCTGCTGGACGAATATCCGCCGCTGCCAGTAATATAGCAGGTAGACAAGGCCGGAAAATAACAAGGTATACAATAGATAAGCCCAGCCGGTTTGATACCACGGCGGCAGAATGGTAAAGGAATATTCGGTGACTGCCGATTCGTTGCCAAGATTGCTTTTGGCTTTGATCTGGAAAGTATAAGTACCGGCCGGCAAATTGGTATATTCCTTCTCCGTTTTCTTCGACCATGCCGACCAGTCCTTGTCGAATCCTTTCAAATTATAACTGTACAAGATACTGCTCTGCGCCGCGTACATAGGGGAAGTATATTCAAAATGCAGGGAATTCCATTTGAACGGGATGCTGTACACCGCTGCAGGTGGTTGATCCAAACTGTCCCCCACTTCACCGAAATAACCGCTGTACAAAAGACTGTCCGTTTTGCCAAATACCCTGACGGCCCGGATCCCTGCCTGTATCGGGTACCGGTTCTGCTTGTATTCTTCATAATTGATATGATAGAATCCCTTTTCAGCGCCAACGAATACGTTGTATTTATCATAGGGATAAATGAGCTCATAATCGGCTACCAGCTTGCCGCTCAGCTCCGGGAAATAGATAGTCTCCGGCTGTGGTCCCGACAGGTCAACGATGCCCAGGCTATTATCCTCTATGAACCAGATGTTGCCCGCCCCATCCTCTCTCAGGTATCGGATATTCTTTTCTCCAAAGAAAGGCTTGAAATAGGCGGATAATTCGAAAGAGTCCGCCTGCGCGTTGTATTCGTAGACGCCCTTTTCTGTCGCCACCACGATATGGTTCTTTATTTTAAAAAGGTGATTCTTCAGGTAGGATGGCAGACCATTCTTTCCGGTATATAATTTAAACTTGATATGCGCCGTATCATTCAGATCCAGTTTGTAGACCCCGCGATAGGGATGGGCTATCCAAGCCATATTGTTGTTGTCCATGGCCATGAACTGGGCGCTGGCTTCAAACCCGGGAATATTGCCCATTGACGTAAAACGATCGTTTTCATATCTGATTAAATCGACCCCCTTATCGTCGCCTCCCAGGATCAACGAGGAGGGCAGCACATTGGAAAAAGGAATGAATCCCCAATAGGAAGTTCCCGTATCGATAGTGATCAGCCGGTCGTTTTTGATCCGGAACGCGCCATCATGATGACCCAACAGGAGACTACCGTTTACCTCCGATAACCCCCAGGTCGAACCCTTGGTTCCGGGAATGGATTTAAATTCACCCCGCAAAAAACTGAGGTCTTGCTTTTCTTCTGTCGGCAAACTGTACAGCCCGTTGGAAGTCCCCACAAACAGCTCTTTGTTATAGATGTAGGCAATATAACCCAATCCTTCATTCAGCTTTTCAGGGTAAATATGCTTGATGGCATTATTATAGGCGATAAAATCGATACCGTTGTCAAGTCCCAGCCAGAGATTCTTGTTTTTGTCCAGGAAAAGATCCAGGATATTGTTGTTCTGCAGCCCCTCCTTACGGGAAAGATTTTGGATAATCTCCCCCTTTTTGTTCACGATATAAGTGCCATCCAGGTTGGTCCCGATGGCCAGCCAGTCATTGCTGACCGAAATAGCCGTTAAAACGCGCTCATTAGTAAAGGGATTCGGCCCGTTGAAATGAAATGGAGTGATCTTTTTCCCCGCAAGAATATAAAAGCCGGTATTCACTGTGCACATAAAGGAGCTGTCCTTGCCGAAAGGGAAGATGCTCGTGACCAGGCAGGTGGCAGGAAGGGCGCTCTCCTGCACAAATGGCGCCCATAACCCATCTTTGAATTCCAGGAGTCCGTTCCGCTGGTCCTGGGCGATCAGCTGGCCGTTGCTTTCTCCCAGGTATAGCCAATCGGAAACCGCGGGATACACGGTAATCGACTTGTTGTTCAACTGAAAGATTTTCTCCCGGCACAAGAAAAAGACGTCATTTCCGTAGGGAACGATATTCCAGACATCCGAGAACGAGTAATTTTTCTCCGTCAACAGGCTTTTCAGGGAGGTATAGACCAGCTTACCATGGCTGTCGGGGGAAAAATAGCCAAAATCGTCTTGTCCGCCGGCATAGATCCGGTTGTCTTTACCCAGCGCAATGCTTCGGACTACTGTCTTGTTAGGGAGAGGGTAGTTTTTCCAGTAATTGCCGTCAAAAGTGAGGAGCCCCTCATAGTTGGCAAAGTACATCACCCCATTCTTATCCTGCACGATACCCCTGTTCTGGGTACCGGCATTATAGAGATCCCGCGAATAATTAATGATATCCGGGATTCCTATGGTATTCTGGCTATGGCAGACCAGGGTGAAGCAAAACAGGCAGGCAGTTAGACTCAATCTCATTCCAAATACTTTTAATACGTCCTTCAACCTAAAGATAAAATAATTTGATTCATCAGACCTAAAAAGAAGTACCTGAAATCGGTCTGAAAAAGAAATGATGTAGTGTTGATGTGGAATAATCCACTGTAATCAAGGGTTTTTTGAGGTATGATGTAGTATAGATGTAGTCAAAAACTGGCGGTTTGTGAAAACCCGATCTATATTTGTTCCTACTAACGCACACGATCTTATTAAAATTTTTTTAATTGCTTGAGATGAAAATGAAACCGACTAATGCCCTGCAACTACTTACCGTCGCCGCCCTCTTTTTTACATCGCCCGCATTTTCACAGTCTATAGGTATTTTTGACGGTCATAGTGACGTCGGAACAAACGTTAAACCCGGATCGGCCACTTTTATTCCTGAAGCCGGTCAATATGTGATCACCGGAGCCGGGTACAATGTCTGGGCCGACCACGACGAATTTCAATATGTATATAAGAAGATAAAGGGTGACTTCATCCTCTATACACGTGCGGAATTTCTTGGCACCTGGGTCAACTATCACCGCAAAGTGGGTTGGATGGTCCGGCAAAGCCTGGATGGAAACTCTCCGCATATCAATGCCGTTGAGCATGGAGATGGCCTTACTTCCCTCCAGTTTCGCCCGACGGCCGGAGCACAGACGCAGGAACACAAACTTAAAATGACTCACGCCAACATACTCCAGCTCGAAAGAAAGGGTAACCAGTACATTATGCGTGCGGCCATCTATGGCGATACCTTCGTCACCGATACCGCTACCCTCGACCTGGGAGATGAAGTATATGTAGGCCTTTTCGTAGGTTCTCATAATGCAGATGTGCTCGAAACCGGTGTTTTCAGCAACGTCAGCATCACTAGCCCATATAAAGGCGAATCCAACCAGCAAACCCAGATGACTCTGGGTAGCAATCTCCAGATCGTCGACGTAGCCTCCGGCCACCTCGAGACGGTTTATAAAGTGCCCTATTCCATCCAGGCGCCAAACTGGACGCCTGACGGCAAAAGCTTCATTTTTAATGACGCAAAGGGAACTCTTTATAATTTCGACATCGCTACCCGTTCACCAATGGCCATCCACACCGGCATCGCAGACCATAACAATAATGACCATGTCATTTCCTTCGACGGCAAGATGCTGGGATTGAGCAGCTTCGTAAAAGAACTCGGCGGCTCGATCAGCTATACGATACCCATCGGCGGTGGACAACCTACGCAGATCACTCCGAAAGGCCCTTCCTATACGCATGGCTGGTCACCAGATGGCAAAGACCTCGTCTTCTGCGGGGAACGCAACGGCGAATTCGATGTGTATAAGATCCCTGCCACAGGCGGCAAGGAAATTCGCCTCACGGATGCCAAGGGCCTCGATGATGGTCCCGAATATACGCCCGACGGCCAGTATATTTATTTCAACTCCGTTCGCTCAGGCCTGATGCAGATCTGGCGCATGAAGCCTGACGGTAGCCAGCAGGAACAGATCACGAACGACAATTACGATAACTGGTTCGCCCATATCTCCCCGGACGGGAAATGGATCGCTTACATCACTTTCCTTCCGGAAGAAACGCCTGCCGGTATCCATCCGCCCTACAAACATTGCTATATCCGTGTCCTGCCGCTCGACGGCAAAGGCACCCCGAAAGTCCTGGCTTATATATACGGCGGACAGGGATCGATGAATACCCCGTCCTGGTCACCGGATAGTAAAAAGATTGCTTTTATCAGCAATACCGATATGGGAGGTAATTAGCTGCCTCCTTTCTGTTACGGCTCCTGGCGAGTGTGAATGGCCACTTGCCGGAGCTTGTAACCTTTCTTCAACGTTAAAACGATTGCTCATGCAGAAACAAAACCGTTTTTCTCTTCCGTCCGGGCGACTAAATTTCCTGAAAAACTCAGCCTTTTTGGCCGCAGGCGCCCTCTTTCTACCGAAACTCGGCCGTTCGGCTTTTCCGGCCACAAGGGTAAAGGACATCGGTATCCAGCTGTATACAGTGCGGACCGAAATGCTGGCAGATCCCGCCGGCACCCTTAAAAAGATAGCGGCGATCGGATTCAAAGAGATCGAATCGGCCCGCAGTGATAAAGGCAATTACTATGGACTCAAACCCAAAGAGATCCGCAAGATCTGCGATGACCTCGGCATGAAATTGCGCAGTGGCCATATCCACGTAGACAATGACTGGCAAAAATCACTAGAAGAAGCAACGGAAACCGGTCAGAGCTATATCATTTCTGCCGTGCTGCCTTCCCAGGGTCAGACGGCAGATCACTACAAGGAGTCTGCCGAGGCCTTTAACAAACTGGGCGAACAATGTAAAAAAGCCGGCCTTCACTTCGGCTATCACAATCACGACTCGGAATTTGCTACAGATAACGGAACGGTTCTCTACGACGTTCTCCTCAAAAACACCGACCCAAGTCTCGTCACCATGGAAATGGACCTGGGCTGGGTAGTGGCCGCAGGTCATGATCCCTTTCAATATTTCAATCAGTATCCCGGCCGTTTCCCGCTCTGGCACCTGAAAGACATGGATAAGGTCAAGCACCACAGCGTTGAATTCGGTCTGGGTAATGTAAATATCAAAGGCTTGTTGCAGCACGCCAAACAGGCTGGGATGAAGCACTTTTTCCTCGAACAGGAGGAATACGCTCATTCAGCCTTCGAGAGTATTCAAATAGATTATGATTATTTAGCAAAATTGGATTACTAGCAGCATTGTCGCTGTAAGTAAATTGTTTGTCATGAAGAAAGGCATTTCTAATATCATTTTCGCGGCTTCCTGTGCCCTGCTTTGTTGGCCTGGTATGTTGTCGGCTCAATCCACCGTCAGCCAGGTCAGGCTTTCACGTTTCACTTTACAGTCATCCGCCATCGTTTCCTCGGGTGGTGATTCACTGTCTTCCGTACACTATACACCAAAAAATTATTGGTTCCCTGTCACCGTTCCCTGCACCGTGCTAACCGGTCTGGTGGCCAATAAGGTCTATCCCGATCCCTATATCGGGATGAACAACATGCTGATCCCGGATGCCAACGATTCATTTAACAAGACCTGGCACCTGGAACAGTACAGTCACATGCCTAACGAGCCCAATCCCTGGAAGAAGCCATACTGGTACAGAACTACGTTCGCCGTCCCGGCTGCCGATAAGGGCAAACATTTTCAACTCATCTTCAAAGGGATCAACTACCGGGCGGAAGTCTGGCTGAATGGCCTAATGCTCGCCGATTCCGCTCGCATGGTAGGGATGTTCGAAGAGTTCGACCTCGATGCCAGCGCCGCCATTCGTCCCGGAGAAGAGAATGCCCTGGCCGTAAAAATATATCCGCTGGATTACCCGGGTCTGCCCGCACCGCCGCAAGTAGAGGCGCTGGATGATTTCGGTGACAATGGCGGTCCCACCGGCGACATCGGGAAAAATGTGACCATGCTGAGCTCAGTAGGCTGGGACTGGATACCCGAAGTGCATGATCGCAATATGGGTATCTGGCAGCCGGTATACTTGCGTACCACGGGTCAGGTCGTTATCAGCAAACCACGTATTGTCACCGATCTGCCGAACCTGCCTGATACTGGATTGGCAAAATTGTCTATAGATGTCACCCTGTCCAATAACAGCACTTCGGCGCGAAAAGGAAATATCGAGGTCTCGATCAGCCCCGAAAATTTTGCAGGAACAGGCTCCGCGACAATCCGGTTCATTAAACCCGCGACGATAGACGCATCGGGCTCCGCAGACATCCACCTGTCCGCCGCCGACTTCCCGTCCCTGCTGATCCATCGGCCGAAACTCTGGTGGCCTAACGGCTATGGAGATCCGAACTTGTATCGCCTTCGCCTTCGGTATACGGATGCCAGCGGCATTTCCGACGACACCACCATCGTCTTCGGTATCCGCACGGTCAGCTCCGCGGCTGTTACCGTTAACGGATGGGTGCGGCGCGACTTCTATGTCAACGGAAAAAAGGTACAGCTGCTGGGCGGTGCCTGGGTACCGGATATGATGCTCAACAGAACCCGTCAGCGGTATGAATATGAAATGCGTCTTTGCCGCAATGCCAATGTGGACATGGTCCGCATCTGGGGCGGCGGTCTTGGCGAAACGGACGATTTTTATGAAATGGCTGATAGGTATGGCATGCTGGTCTGGCAGGATTTCTGGATCACCGGCGATACGAACGGCGGCTTCAAAGGCTCGGCGGACTGGCCGCTGCAGACTTCTGTCTTTGTCGATAACGTGATCAGCACGATCTACCGCATCCGCAATCATCCCAGCCTGCTGGTCTGGACGGGTGGCAATGAAGGCCATGCCCGAAAGGAACTCTATGACGCCATGCGCGATAACGTGGCCAACCTCGACGGCACCCGCCCCTTTATCCCCTGCTCTTCCGGATTTTCCAAGGCGCCGAAAGACTGGCCCGGCTCCTGGCCCGACAACAAACCCGCCGGTGTTTACAGCGGGGGACCCTACTCCTGGCAGGACGACGCACAATATTACCGGTTGGTGGATGCCGGAAAGGACTGGCTCTTCAAAGATGAGACAGGTATCCCTTCCCAGCCACCGTATAATACCCTGGCGAAGATCATCCCCGACCTCGTGCCGGATGCTAATCTGCCCTATCCGCTGAACAACTCATGGGGCTACCATGATGCTTGTACCGGAAATGGCCACTATGAAACGTATTATAAAGCGATGGCCGCCCGCTTCGGCGCACCCGTCAGCATCCGCGATTTCTCCGAAAAAATGCAGCTCTTGAATGCCGGCGGTTATCGTGGCACTTTCGAAGCGGCCGAACATAAGATCAGAGAGACGGGCGGCGTCATGCTCTGGAAACTGAATGCCGCCTTCCCCAGCGTCATCTGGCAGGTATATGATTGGTACCTCGAACCTAACGCGGGCTACTACTTCATGCAAAGAGCCTGCGAGCCGGTACATATTCAGCTCAACCTGGATGACTCCTCGGTAGCCGTGGTTAACCGCACCTATATTAAAAGATCCGGTTTGCAATATGAAGCCGAAATAGTCGGCATCGACGGCGCCTCTATTTTCAAAAAGCAGGGGCAGGCAGACGTAGACACGGCCGATGCCAAAGAAGTGTTACCTGTCAGGGACATCCTCCGCCAGACGCAGGGCATCTCCTTTGTCCTGCTCAAACTGAAGGACCGCGATGGCAAGGTCCTGTCACAGAATGTCTATTGGATGTCTCCTGGCCATGACTTCACCAGCCTCCGGAAAATGTCCTCTGCGAGCGTACAGATTAAAGTCCTGACTGAGGGTCGACGGGATGGTTACAATGACTGGACACTTGTATTTACCAATGTCTCTTCACAGCTGGCTTTTTTCCTCAACCCCCAGATCATCAGGGACGGAGAGGAAGTATTGCCCAGCTATTGGTCCGATAATTATTTTTCCATTCCCGCCGGCAAATCTATAACTGTAAAGGTTAGCTGTCCGACGGAAGAGCTGAAGGGTGTTGTACCACAGCTGAGACTCGAGGGTTGGAACATCGCAATGGCGACACAACGCCTTAACCCTTAACGACCTTCAACCTATGGCCCGCTTTTGACGGGTCCCGGAAAAAAATTCTCCGGGACGCGAACGGGACCTTGTTGCCTGTAAAAAAACGCTCAACATATGAAATTGACATTTTTCTTTTTTATTGCAGGCGTCCTGACAGCCACATCACTGCTGGCCCAGCACCCGGTAGGGATCTTCGAAGACCACATGGACATCGGTAACCCGAAGCTGGCAGGAGACGCTTCTTATGACGAAGCCTCCCAGACCTATAATATCAAAGGCGCGGGTGACAACATCTGGTTCAATCATGACGAATATCAATTCGTCTATAAAAAGATGAAGGGGGACTTCATCCTTACCGCCGATTTCGCCTTCACCGGCGACACGTCAAATGCAACCGGTCACCGCAAGATCGGCTGGATGATCCGTGAATCCACGGATGCCGGCGCAGCCAGCGCCAACGCCTGCAAACATATCGATGGGCTGGTCGTCCTTCAGTGGCGCCCTTATAAAGGGATGTTCATGCGCGATCCGGAAGAAGAAAGATTCCTTTCCAAAAAAGGCGGACAGACGATCCAGCTCGAAAGGATCGGCAAGACAATCACCATGAGTATCGCTCACCCCGGCGAACCGCTGCAGCTGGTAGGTACCTGCGAAACCGACGCCCTGGACAAGGACGTACTGGTCGGGATCTATATCTGCTCACATGATTCGGCGAAGGCCGCCACTGCCAAAGTCTGGAACGTCCGCATCGACGTACCGGTGATCGTCCCCTATATTGGTAACCCGCACCTGGTGCAGGCTACGACGAAAGAAGTGATGGGCAGCCGTCTCGAGATCGTCGATGTAGCCGACGGGGCACGCAAGGTGATCCTCGAGGCGCCGGGCCGTTTCGAAGCGCCTAACTACATGCCTGATGGGAAGAAATTATTGTTCAACCAGGACGGCTCCCTCTGGACGATCCCCATCGAAGGCGGCACACCCGAAAAGCTCAACACGGGCGCTGTCGCGAAGATCAACAACGACCACATGATCTCCTTCGACGGTAAAATGTTGGGCATCAGCAGTGGCAAGCCTGATGCGCCCGGGTCATTTGTCTATACTCTGCCGTTGGCTGGCGGCGACCCCAAACAGGTCACCGAAAACACGCCCTCCTTCCTGCATGGTTGGGCGCCCAACGGTAAAGAAGTGGCCATCGTCGCCAAACGCAATGGCTCTCCGAACTATAACCTCTATAAGGTCTCTTTAAAAGATAATAAGGAAACACTCCTCACAGAGGGCAACCATACCCACGTAGACGGATCGGAATATTCACCCGATGGCAAATACATCTATTACAATGCGAATGTTACAGGCACCATGCAGATCTGGCGGATGAAACCCGATGGCTCTGATAAGGAACAGTTGACTTTCGACCAATATCATAGCTGGTTTCCCCACATCTCACCCGATGGAAAATGGATGGTATTCATCTCTTTCCCGGAGGATATCAATCCCGATGAGCATCCTTCCTATAAAAATGTGATGTTGCGCGTAATGCCTTTGACTACCGGGGGCGGTCCGCGGGTGATTGCTTATCTGTATGGCGGACAAGGAACGTTGAATGCGCCCTCCTGGTCGCCCGATGGTAAACACATCGCCTTTGTCAGCAATTCAGTGCCGAAGGGGCAATAGTCAAATAGATGTAGTAAAGATGTGGCGAAAACATTGATTTTCCGCACATCCTGAGCGTGTGATGTAGTGATGATGTGGTAGAAAAATAGTTGTTGGAGTAATTCAAAATTAGATTTGCGATGACCATACTTTCTAAATTATCTGAAAATTTAAACAAACGATTGCTTATGCCAAAGAAAACAAAATGGCTGCATCAGATCGGTTCCATCGTCTTGTTGTTCCTTCTGTCCACTGCCTCAGCGTATGCTCAGAACAATGCAGTCACCGGAAGGGTCATCAATAAGACTGACAATTCACCGGTTCCGGGCGCCACAGTCCAGCTAAAAGGTTCTAGCGTTATTACCCAGACAAAAACAGACGGTACTTTCTCTATCAACGTTCCGGGATCTAAAGGAACACTCGTTATTTCTGCAGTCGGCCTGGGGACACTTGAAGTACCGGTCACGGCCGGTACGCCCACTGGTGATATCAGCCTGGCGACGACCACCTCCACTCTTAATGATGTAGTGGTTACAGGTTATACCAGCCAGCGGAAAAAAGACATCGTAGGTTCGGTCGCCGTCGTCAATGTCACTGACATGAAGGCGACTCCTACTGGAAGCACGGAAGCTTTGTTGCAAGGCCAGGCTGCCGGTGTAACCGTTTTCTCGACCGGTCAGCCCGGCGGGAACGCCACGATCCTGGTCCGCGGGATTACCTCTCCGAACAACTCGAATCCGCTGATCCTCGTCGATGGGGTGCCCGAGCTCATGCATGATATCAACCCGAATGATATCCAATCCCTCCAGGTCCTGAAGGACGCCGGCGCGACGGCTATTTATGGCGTCCGCGGAGCCAACGGGGTCATCGTCATTACGACCAAAAAAGGGAATGGTAATGTCAAGGTCAACTACGATGCGTATTATGGGACGCAGCGGCCGCTCAGCCATAGCTGGGACCTGGCCACGCCGACGCAGACGGGAAATGTCAAATGGGCCATGGCCTTTAATGATGGCCTTTCCCCGAATGATCCCCAATACGGCAACGGTGCAACTCCCGTCCTGCCTTATTATATCACGCCGGCGGGCGCACCACAGGGCGCCCCGAATACCAGCCTCGCGGACTATAACCTGTATACCAATCATATTACGCTGGCCGATCGAAACGGCAACAACTGGTTCAAAGACATCTTTAAACCGGCTTCCATGCAGAGCCATAACATATCCGTCGGCGGCGGCAGCGGCAAATCGACCTATTATTTTTCGTTCAACTACCT
>JAMFSL010000149.1 GCA_026225275.1 Puia dinghuensis | reverse complement strand
GAAACCTGGCCGGTTTTTTTGCAGGGCTGGCGGTGGGGATCTCTTGTCTGGGTTTATTTGGTCTGGCTGCATTTATGGCGGAACAGCGGAAGAAAGAGATAGGCATCCGGAA
This sequence comes from Puia dinghuensis, assembly GCA_026225275.1. Classification (GTDB taxonomy): domain Bacteria; phylum Bacteroidota; class Bacteroidia; order Chitinophagales; family Chitinophagaceae; genus Puia; species Puia dinghuensis_B. Next base: position 2,230 of record JAMFSL010000149.1, on the reverse strand, counting down.
AGTGCTGGGGGCGTCTGTTATTCATCTCTGGGGATTGTTGTCAAAAGAATTTGCGGTCCTGGTGCTATTGTCGTTCGCGATTGCCGCGCCGATCGCCTGGTATTATGGCCACAAATGGCTGCAGGCCTATGAATACCGGACAACAGTGCCCTGGTGGATCTTTGGGCTCACCGGCTGCGGCGCGTTGATCATTGCGTTATTGGTCGTGAGTGTTCAATCGGTCAAAGCGGCCCTGATGAATCCGGTCAGGAGCCTTCGCTCTTCTGAGTGAGCTTCGGCTCCCGATGAGAGCCTGAAAGCGGAGTGAACAGTAATTTTCCTTTCCACCTGCGGCGGTCCAGCCAGCAGGGATCGATTAAGCGAATGCAGCTATCGTCTCCGCCATCAGCCGACTGAGGACCGTATCGGCTTTGCCGGCCACTTCGATGATCTCCTGGATGCTGACAGGCACCAGGTTATCGGGGTCGCATTCGTCCGTAATGACACTGATAGCCGCACAGGGCAGCCCGATATGACCGGCAACGATGACTTCCGGCACCGTACTCATGCCCACCATATCGGCGCCGATCGAACGCAGATAGCGGTATTCGGCCCGGGTCTCGAGGTTTGGACCCATGACAGCGGCGTAGACGCCCTTTTTCAGGCCAATAGACAACCGGGCAGCTTCTGTCATCAGCTGTTGACCCAGGGCATAATCATAAGGGCAGCTCATGTCGACAAAACGGTTGCCGAAGGCAGGATCGTTCAGCCCGCGCAACGGATTTTCCGGTAACAAATTGATATGATCGTCCAGCAGAACGAGGTCCCCTTTTTTAAAGCCGGGGTTCAATCCGCCGGCGGCATTGCTCAACAGCAGGTTTTGGATGCCCAGGGCCTTCAGCACCCTGATGGGAAAAGTGATCTGCTGCATGCTGTAGCCTTCATAATAGTGAAAACGCCCCTGCAAAACGAGCACCTTCTTCGCCCCCAGCCTGCCAACAATCAGCTGTCCTTTGTGCGATTCGACGGTAGAGTGAGGAAAATGCGGGATATCCTGGTAAGGGATCTTATGCTCTATGGTTAGGTGATCGACGAATGAGCCGAGGCCTGTACCCAGCACTATACCGATACCGGCGTCCGTAAATCCTTTCATTTTGAGGTAATCCGTAGCGTCTGTGATCTTCTCGAGCATCCTTTCCATGGGTCCAATTATTTTTACCGGTGATTTATTTTCCAAAAATAAAGGACTTCTTCAACAAAATTGCAACATTTGGTTAACCAACCGGTCTAATCCCCACAGTGAGCAAACAACCGAGGAATATTCCTACTGACAGGCAGCTTGTCGCCCGGGTATTGGGCGGCGATACCCCGGCTTTTGGGGAGATCATTTCCATGACCGAAGGGTTGGTGGCTCATATCGTTTGCCGGCTAATTTCGAATGAAGAAGACCGAAAGGACATCGTACAGGATATTTATCTGAAAGTATTTCATCATCTGAAGGGGTTCCGGTTCCAGTCCAGGCTATCTACCTGGGTGGCGCAGATCGCGTATAATGCCTGCAACAGCGAGCTGCAAAAAAAGCGCCTGCCATTGCAGGTACTACCCGAGGAAGCGATCGGCGGGGACGGGGTTTCTGCGGGTGGGACTTCTGCGGATGGATCGATCCTCCAAAAGGAACTGAGCGGCATTGTACAGGCAGAGATCGGCAGGCTGCCGCCCCTGTACCAGACGCTTGTCGGTCTTTATCACCAGGAGGAGCTGAGCTATCAGGAAATGGCCCAGATCACGGGATTACCCGAGGGGACAGTGAAAAGCTATCTTTTCCGGGCCAGGAAGATGTTGAAGGAAAAGTTATTGTCCACCTATAAAATGGAGAAGTTATGAGCGGAGCGCACCTTTCAGCGGAGGAATTGCAACAATACGTTGAGGACAAGTCAGGATGTACCCCCGGGAACATCGCCCATATGGACAGCTGCCCGGATTGTCAGGCCCAGGTGGCCGCTTATACCCTGCTGATGGCAGCACTCAGCCAGCAGCTTGCGCCGGCATTCGGTTTCGATGTGTCCGCGATGGTGCTGGGGCGGCTGGCGGCGGAATCACGCGCTGTGCAGGGTGAGGTCGAACGGAGGAGCGAAGGTGAAGTCGAACGGAGGAGCGAACGCAAGACCGAACGCAGGGTCAATCGCCGCGCCAGTTGGGGAATGGCGGCGCTGATCCTGGTGGTAGCCGGCGTGCCGGCATGGTTGTTCCG